>NZ_JBHVCT010000080.1:0-28962 GCF_042803195.1 Streptomyces sp. NPDC057428 | reverse complement strand
GCTTGGTGCTGGTCATGAGGGGGTGGTTCTCCTGTCGTGCCCTCTCAGGCTAACCCGACGAAGCGGGGCGTCTCACCCAAGGCTGACAGAGAGGGCCTCGACCCGCCTGCACCGCGACGTCCGTGACGCGCTCATCACGCGACTGCGTGCCGGCCACTCTCTCGATGCCGCCGCTGAACTGTGCGGCGTGGCCCTTCCGGACATCCTGGCAGCCGTTCCGTATGACCCGCAGTTGGCCGTTGCGGTAGCCGGTCGCGATCCCTACGCGTGGGAGGAGCGCCGGGTCGCTCAGCGCAGCATCTTCCTTGGTCAGCTGGCGCTGGGAATGCGTACCGCCGACGCTGCTCGCGCAGCGGGGGTCAGTACCCAGCAGATCAGCAGTTGGTCTGAGCGTGACCCGTATTTCGGCAAGGCGTATCAGGCGGTCGTGCGCTACACCAAAGAGTTCGCCGCCCCGGCTCGCACCAAATTGAGTCCGCAGCGAGTCGCCCGGCTATTCGAGATGCTGCGAACCGGCAACTACAGCGTGGCCAAAGCAGCCGCTGAAATCGGCCTGACCGAAGGCGCCATCTGCGCCAGGCGCCGGCGCGACAAGGGCTTCTCCGATCTCATGCTGGAAGCCCAGTCAGCAGGCCAAGCAGCCCGGGACTCAGCGAACAATGACGGGTCTGCGGCAACCGCTTGACACTGTGACCGGCTCGCACAGCGTCACTGGAGAGACTGATCCGTGCCGCACAACACGCAGCCCCGGGCCCCCGGTCGTGACAGGGCCGCTCTGGCTTCCTCCACGCTTGTGATCTCCTCGCCCTCTCGGGCACCCCAGCAGTCGGCCCGGTGCACGGTCGTGGGCTGAATCTCCGAGGTGTAGGCGCGCCGCTCGGTGACGACCAGCCACGAAGTCGCTGGCGTTGGCAGTACGCGGCTGGGCGGTGGCGTCGGGATTTCGGGCGGCAGGTACACGGTCGGCACATCGGTGTAGTCGGCGTCGTCCACCGGCCTCGACTGCGCGGCGGGCATCCACGCCCGGTACTCGCCGGGCTCGCTGCGGTCGGGGTCCGGGGACCGCCAGAGCACGAGGCCGATCCAGAATTGCCAGCCATCAGCGACCTGGCGCCGCTCGTACAGCCGCCCTCGCAATACCTGGCCGTCCGGCATGGTCACATCGACCAGGGGCGCTGCCTGGGGTGCCGGAATCTCGGGCGACTGGGGACTGCTCATGGCCCCCACCGTACGAAAGCGGCTCACCGTCCGGCGTGACTGCCCCGGTCCTCTACTGGGCGGCGGTGTAGTTTAGGAAGTCGGCGACGACGGGAACGCCGCGGCGGCGGCTGAGCTTCTGCCGGAGGTCGTCCAGGGTGCTGCTGCCGCGCGCGGAGGTGACGCCTCCCATCCGGGCCACGGCGGTGTGGGCGGTCTCGACCGCGGCATCGACGTCACCGAGGGCCAGATGTGTTTCCGCGAGACGCGCGAGGTAGATGGCGTGTCCGCGCGGGAAGTCGTCCCCGTTGTACGCCTCGCCCTCCGCGTCGTGGGCGGTTGAAGCCTCCTGGAAGTGCTGGAGGGCCTGGCGGGGGTCGCCGAGGTTGAGAGCGGAGCTGCCGAGCAGCTGGTGGGTCTCGCCCAGGTTGAACCAGTAGACGCACGAGGGGTCGTCGTCGATCGGGCCTGCGTGGGCGTAGGTGTCCAGGGCAGCGTTCGCTGATCGCGCGGAGGCGCGGGCGTCGCCGGCGCGTGCGTGGGCCCGGCAGGCGCGGGCGTGGAGCATGGCGGTCATCCGGGCGGAGCCGAGTCGTGGTGCTGTTGCCAGGGCCGCTTCGACGAGGTCGATCGCACCGCGCGGGTTGCCGGTCGAGTACTGCTGGATCGCCCAGAACGCCAGGGTGTTCGCGGCGACGACCGGGTCGTCGGCGCTGGCGGCTGCGCGCAGGGCGGTGGCGAAATGGCGTTCGGAGGCGGCGATCTGGCCGCTGTCGTAGGCCGTCCACCCGGCGGAGCGGGAGGCCTCGGCGGCGGCACCGAACAGGCGGCGTCCGACCTGTTCGCTGTAGGAGTCGGTGCGCAGAGCGTGGGTGATGAGGCGGAGCTCGGCGCGGGCGCAGTCGTAGACCTCGCCCGATCCCATGTGGTCGTCGAGGTGGCGCAGGTGCTCCAGCCGGGCCTCGAACCGGGCGGGGACGCTGGCGTCGATGCGGCGGCCGGTGGTGTGTGAGGCGCTGGCGGGCGCGGCGCCGGACCACTGGGTGAGGGTGCTGCCAAGGGTGACGGATGTGGTGATCAAGAACTTCCTGCGGTCCACCGGACCTCCTGCGATCTCCAGTGCGTGCACGGTCGCCGTGGTGGTCCACGGGGCGGAGAGGACGGCGTGGTCGTCGGGCACCGCGAGGGAGAGCCAGCCCGGCCAGCCGTGCGCGAGGACGGCTTCGGGAGGGATCCCCTCCACCGCTGCCATGGCGTACTGGGCGCGGAGGCTGGGGGTGTGCTCGCCGCTGACCCAACGGGACGCTTTTTCCTTGCGATACCCCATCTGCCCGAAGCCCATCCGCTTGTGCTCTGCGGCCACCCGGCATAAGTACGACTCGTACGTGGAGCCGCGAAGCGCCACCAGATAGGCGAACGGATGCTCTGCGGCAGCGTCCACGATCACGGCAGTCCCCCTCATTGCGAGCACACGGGGCACCAGTGTTCCGCCCGCGCCCTGCCCGGGGAAGAGGGCGCGGCCCGGACCGCAACCAGCCGCAACCTGCAACAACCAGCCGCAACGCTCCAGCTCTGGGCACCGCCGGAGCGGCGCTGTGTTCTTGAGGCCGACGGCCACGGGGCCGTCTTCGACAAGGCGTCAGGAGATGGGCATGGGGACGATGTTCGCCGCGCCGGCGGCAACCGAGGAACGAGACGGCCCGGGGTCGGAGCTGCTGGGGCAGGTGGCCCGGCTGGTCGACCTGGAGGAGTCGCTGGTGGAGCAGATGCGGGCGGAAGCGCTCGGGGCACCGACGCGCGGAACGGTCGCGTACGGGGAGTACCAGTCCGGCGGGTGGTGGACCGCCTCGCTGATGAACCACTCCGGGGATCCGCACGACGTCGTCATCGGCGACGGGCGGCCGGGGCCCACCACCCTCCTGGACCGCATGCCAGTCACCGCCGGGTTCCTGGCAGGGCTGGGCCTGGACTTCATGTACGTGCGTCTGGCGCGACTGGAGGCGCACTCCTACCTGTGGGAGCACCGCGACTACGCGGAGCTGAACGAGCGGGGGCGGCACCGTCTGCACGTCCCGCTGGTCACCAACCCCTCGGCGGTGCTGGTCACCGCGGGGGCCCGGGTGCACATGGCGGCCGGTGCCCTGTGGCGGCTGACACCGTCACAGGCGCACGGGGTGCGCAACGTGACCGGCCCGGACCGGCTGCACCTGATCGCGGACGTCTACACCGACGACGCCTACCGGGCGCTGGCACACCGGCCGCACCTGCGTGCGCGGGACGCGGTGGCGCTGCCGGTGATGACGGCCGCCGACCGGTCCCGGCTGATGAAGCGGGCGTCGGAGCTGGCCGGGCTGGGGTTCGTTACCTCGGCCGAGCAGGTCCTGCTGCGGGCGTACTACGCGTACGCGCTCCCGGAGGGCAGGGCCTACGACCTGATCTGCGAACTGCACGCGGGCCGCGGGGCGGACACGGAGGCCGCCCGGTGGGAGCGGGCGAAGAACCACCTGCTCGCCCGCTGACCACATCCGTTCGTCACCTCGCAGGAAGGAACCACTCAATGACCACGACCATGCCTGTGGCGCCGTTGTCGCCGCTGGAGGAACTGGCTGCCGCGCACCTGCCGCCACAGCTCACCGTGCTGGCCGACCTGGTGCAGAGCCTGTCCGCCGCTCCCTCGGTCACCCAGCTGCTGGTGCGAGGCTCGCTGGCCACCGGCACCGCCGACCGGCTCTCCGACGTCGACCTCGTCGTCGCCGTCCTGGACGACCAGCTCCCGATGCTGATGCGGAACCTGGACACGGTGATGTCCACCGAGTTCGGGGCGATGCTGCCGGGCTGGCGGGACACGATCGTCGGCGACCTGGGCGGCGCCGGGTTCGTCTACCTGCTGCCGCACCAGGGCCACCTGCTCCAGCTCGACCTCTACCTCTGCCCGGACAGCAGAGTCGAGGCGCTGCGGCGCCGGATCGGACCGCGCCTGCTCTGGCAGGCATCACGCACCGACGGCCCGGCGACGACCTCCGAGTCCCGGGCGGAGACAGCGGCGGAACTGGCCCGCACGGCTGCCGCGCCGGCCGACTGCTCGACGCTGCTGGTGCAGGCGATGGTCCTGCACGCCATGCTCCACAAGCGGGTGCTGCGAGGGCAGCAGTACATCGCCTACGGGCTCCTGCACCAGCTGCACGCCACGTGCCGGGACCTGATCCGTACCGCGCTGGTGCCGCACTCCCGTCACCACGGCTGGTACCACCTGCCCGACGAGGTGGGCCGCACGACGGCAGGAAGGGCGTGCCTGGCGGAGCTGACCACCGCGCTGGCCGGACCGCCGGTGCCCACGGCCGCCGTGGCGGACGAAGCGCTGGAGCGGATCGTGCGCCTGGCCGAACAGATCGCCCCACAGGCGGTCGCGTCCCTGTCCGACGAGATCACCGCCTACCGCGCCTACCAGAGCCCGGAGGCCCAGTCATGACCACTCACGCGCGCACCGCAGTGCTGTTCGCCGGCGTCGTCGCCCGCCCCGGCGAGACCGAGTTAGCCCGTACCGCTGGGGACGCCTTGGGCGGGGCCGGGTACCGGATCCGGCATGGCGGCTACAACGGGCTGATGGAGGCCACCGCGCAGGGCGCCGCCCGCCACGGTGTACCGATCACCGCCGTCACCCTGGCCGACCGCGACTGGGGCCCGTTCAACCCGTACGTCACCGACGTCGTACACGCCGAGACGATGGGCGAGCGGCTGCACGCCTACCTCGACGACGCGGACCTCGTCTACGTCATGGGCGGCGGTGTCGGCACCCTGCACGAAGCGACCGCGGCCCTGTACTACGCCACGACCATCCGATCCGTGCCGATCCGGCTCCTGGGCCCGGCCGCGTGCCGCCTCGGCGGATTCCTCCGCGAGCAGGAGTGGCTGGTGGAAGGACCGACCCGCCCGCTCGCGTTTCTCGCCGACCTGCCCGACGCCGCGGCGCTGGTGAAAGACCTCGCCGACCAGTCCTCCGGGAGACCGTGATGACGACCTCCTCGCCCGGCGTCCTCGCGGACCGGATCGCCACAGCGTTCCGCCCCGGCCCGTACCAGCTGCCTGACGGACGCGTCCTCGACAGGTACTTCGACCCCTACCAGCTGACCGCCGACCCGGTCCTGCTCCGGGAGACCGCCGACGCGCTCGCGGAGCTGCTGCCACCGGACACGCAGGTGGTGGCCGGTCCGGCGCTCGCGGGCATCTCGCTGGTGACCGCGCTGTCGCTGCGCACCGGACTGCCCGCCGCATACGTCCGTGCCACCCCGAAAACACACGGGACGTGGCGCCAGATCGAAGGGGCCGACCTGGACGGGCGCCGCGTCGTCCTGGTCGATGACACCGCCCGCAGCGGCACGAGCCTGCTGCGCAGCGCCCGGCTGCTGCGGATGGCGGGCGCCCGCGTCAGCACCACGGTGTGCGTGCTGGACCGCGACGCCGGCGCTGCCGACCTGCTCGCCGCACACCGGATGACCCTGGCCGCGCTGCTCACCGACCAGGGAGGCGCCTCGTGACCCGGCAGGCAGTCCTCTTCGACCTCGACGGCGTCCTCCTCGACAGCGGCCCGTCCATCCGGGCCACCCTCGCGGCGGTCACGACCTGCGCGACCGGGCGGCGCACCACCGTGGCGGACCTCCCGCCCGGCGCCCTGCACCGCCCCCGCACCGTGGTCCTGGACCAGCTCGGGGTCAGCGATCCCGAGGACGCGTGCGCCCGCTGGTGGGACAGCGCCCTCGCCTCCGCACTGCCCGCACCTTTCCCCGGCGTCCTGTCGGGACTGCTGGCCCTGCACGCCCACGGCGTCGCCATCGGCGTCGTCACCCTCCAGGACCGCGACCGGCTGCCCTGGTACCTGCCGCCCGCCCTCGCCGACCTCCTGGACGTCGTTATCACCCGACAGGACGCACCCGCGAAACCAGCCCCCGACGGCCTGCACGCCGCCCTGAACCGGATCGGCGCCGCCCCCGGGCAGGCCGTGTTCGTCGGCGACAGCCCCGGCGACATGACCGCTGCCCGCGCCGCCGGCGTCCTCGCCCTGGGCGCGGACTGGGGCTGGCACACGACCGGGGCACTCCGCTCCGCCGGTGCCCAGCACATGCTGACCGGCCCCACCCGCATCGGCCCGTCCCTCCTGCACCACCTGTCCTCAAACGCCCCTGCCTGACCCACCCCGCCCCGCTACAGTGGAAGGGCACCCACCACGGGTGCCCTTCCTGACTTTGAGGACGAGACGGATGCGCGTGATGCGGCGACAGGCACCCAGCGCCGGGCGGGACCACTGAGGCAACGCCTCACCGGGCCCCGTGCCGGCGCTAACCCCCGCGCCCACCCGTCGCCCACTCCTCTGCGAGTCGCTCGTGTCTACCCTTCCTCCGTCCACCGGCCGTTTGCGATGGACCGATGTACCGGCCCCGCTGCGTGGCCTCCTCGAAACCGCCCTCGGCGGCGCCGTCACCAACGCCGTCACCCCCGCGGGTGGCTTCGGTCATCAGCTGGCCGCCGCGCTCACCCTCGCTGACGGGCGCCGGTTCTTCGTCAAGGCCTCGCCCGCCGACGATCCGCTCACCGCGGCGAACCTCCACGAAGGAGCCGTCCTCGGCTCCCTGCCCGCAGGCGCCCCGGCCCCTGAGCTGGTAGGCATCCATCACGCCGCCGGGTGGACCGCCGTCGTCATCGCACATCTCGACGGCCCCCACCCCGACCTCTCGCCGGACTCCTCCGACCCGGGGCAGATCTGGGCTCTGCTGGACAAGCTCACCTCCAGCCCCGCCCCCCGGCCCTACATCGAGGCTGTCGCCTCGACTCCCTCCGGCGCGGCCGGTCTCCACGGGTGGGACCAGCTGCTCGCCGACCCGCCCGGCGACCTGGAGCCTGCCGTGCGGCAACGGCTGCCGGAGCTCGCCGAACTCGAAGCCGCCTGGCCCGCCCTCGCGCACGGAGACCGCATCGTCCACGGCGACCTGCGAGCCGACAACATGGTCCACGACCGGACCGACGGGGTGATCTTCGTGGACTGGGCCCACGCCACCACCGGCCCGGCCTGTATCGACGCGGTCTCGCTCGCCCCCCAACTCGTCCTCGCCGGCCATCGCCCGCAGGACATTGCCCGCCTCCTGAACGAGCACCCCGCCTCCGCGACCAGCCCGCTGGCCTCCACGGCGTTCCTCGCCGCGCTCACCGGACACTGGCACCGCAACGCCCGCCGCCCCGCACCCCCCGGAGCCCCCGGCCTGCGCGCGTATCAGCATCAGGCAGCCGCTGCGGGAGCCGCCCTTCTCCTGCTCCGCATCAACTGAGCCCCATGGGACTGACTGGACCGGCTATCGCCGTGCGGGCGAAGGTGTGGCTCACGGATTGTGCGACATCCCGTGAGTTCCCCTGAGCCTCGCTGAGTTCCTGGCCGCATGGCCAGGGGGCTCTGCCGATACGGTTGCTGTCGTGGAGAGCGTGCACCAACTTCGAGTGTCAATGCCGGACATCGAGCCGGAGGTGTGGCGGCGCATCCACGTTTACTCGCACACCCCGCTGTCCGGACTGCACGCCGTCATCCAGGTCGCCATGGGCTGGGATGACGTCCATCTGTACGAGTTCGGAGCCCGCTGGGAGAAATACGGACACAACGGCAAGGAGGCGTCCGCGCACACCGTGGCGCAGATGCTGCCCGAGGTGGGTTCCGGCGCCGGGTACGTGTACGACTTCGGCGACCACTGGGTTCACCACCTCATCGTGGAGAAGATCCACCGGCCTGCCCCGAACACCCACTACCCGCGCTGCACCGCCGGCCGCCGCGCCTGCCCGCCGGAGGACTGCGGGGGGCCACTCGGCTACGAACGCACCCTGCGCGCGATGCGGGCTCGCAAGGGACCCCGCTACCGCGAACTGCGCGAGTGGGGCCTGCACAAGTACAACCCAGCGACATTCGACCGCGACGAGGTCAACCGCGGTCTCGCCGACCCGAAGTCCATCGGATACCCCGAGCCTGCCCCATGGCA
This sequence comes from Streptomyces sp. NPDC057428, assembly GCF_042803195.1. Taxonomy (NCBI): domain Bacteria; kingdom Bacillati; phylum Actinomycetota; class Actinomycetes; order Kitasatosporales; family Streptomycetaceae; genus Streptomyces; species Streptomyces sp. NPDC057428. Next base: position 20,752 of record NZ_JBHVCT010000080.1, on the reverse strand, counting down.
GCGGGAGGTTCTCGACCTCTCCAGCCTCCGCTACCCGGGCGAACCCGCCGCAACTGGTCAATCCGTTGACCACCCCAAGGCTGATCAGGAACAGAGTCCCGCCGAGACGAGCCCTGCCACCGAGGTGGTCAACGCGTTGACCACCGGACCGCTGCCCACCGTCTCCGAGGCCGTCGGCGCCGTCCTGGAGGCGCTGAGCAAGGTCGACGAGGCCCGCGTCCTGCTCGGCGTCGCTCTGCGCGCCGAGCAGGAGAAGACCGGCGCCAGCGCCAACGAACTGGCACAGCGAGTCCACGGTGCGATGTCGCGCCCCCTGGTGCTGCGAGCCCTCCGGAATTCCGACTGATAAGGCACTATCGCCGTCGTTTGCGGCTCCTGACAGTGGGTTCTTGCCAGCGCCCCATATATGACCGTGTGGCGGTACCTGGCGGAGTTGCGATCCTCGGCCGCCCCGGAGGGCGACCGCCACGCCGAGGCCGAGGCCGCGCGCGATGTCCGTCTGAGAGTTGCGATCCTCGGCCGCCCCGGAGGGCGACCGCCACAAGGACACGGTCAGCATCCCGCCGACCTCGCAGGAGTTGCGATCCTCGGCCGCCCCGGAGGGCGACCGCCACGATGCTGACGCCCATGATCGAGCCGCCGCCGATGGTGTTGCGATCCTCGGCCGCCCCGGAGGGCGACCGCCACCACCAGGCGATCCCGGACCACGTCTTCACCTCGCTGGTTGCGATCCTCGGCCGCCCCGGAGGGCGACCGCCACGCGGCGGCGCCCCGGGCGTTCACAACCTCATCGCGCCGTTGCGATCCTCGGCCGCCCCGGAGGGCGACCGCCACGTCCGGCTTCGGTGGTCAGGACGTCGTCGAGCTCAAGTTGCGATCCTCGGCCGCCCCGGAGGGCGACCGCCACCTCCGCTGAGCAGATTCACCGTGCCCGTGGGCGTGTTGTTGCGATCCTCGGCCGCCCCGGAGGGCGACCGCCACGTGAGGAGCGGGGCGGCCTGCCTCTGCGCCATCGAGTTGCGATCCTCGGCCGCCCCGGAGGGCGACCGCCACCAGGTGTTCCGGGACGCTCGGCGGCGTGAACAGTTCGTTGCGATCCTCGGCCGCCCCGGAGGGCGACCGCCACGTGTACTGGGGGAGGACGTACGTATCCATTACGGGGTTGCGATCCTCGGCCGCCCCGGAGGGCGACCGCCACCGTCTTGTCCGCTGGTTTTGTGGCCAGCGTGGCGACGTTGCGATCCTCGGCCGCCCCGGAGGGCGACCGCCACAGTGGAACAAGCGGGAAATGAGCGCGTAGACACGAAGTTGCGATCCTCGGCCGCCCCGGAGGGCGACCGCCACTCACCCCGGTCGAGCCAGCGCTGGAGCTGAAGCGCGTTGCGATCCTCGGCCGCCCCGGAGGGCGACCGCCACTGGGATGTGGTTCGGAACCGGGTTACCGGCCCCGGGGTTGCGATCCTCGGCCGCCCCGGAGGGCGACCGCCACCCCGTGGATGAGAGCTACAGCACCACGGACAAGATCCGGGTTGCGATCCTCGGCCGCCCCGGAGGGCGACCGCCACCCGCCTGGACGGGATCGAGGACCGCCTCGGCTCAGTCGTTGCGATCCTCGGCCGCCCCGGAGGGCGACCGCCACGTCGTAGTCCGGGGACCACAGTTGGCGGGTCACACGGTTGCGATCCTCGGCCGCCCCGGAGGGCGACCGCCACGTGTATCCCTCATGCGACATGACGTGCGGACCGTAGTTGCGATCCTCGGCCGCCCCGGAGGGCGACCGCCACCGGCGCCCGGTGCGAACAGGCGGGTGTCGAGCAGGATGTTGCGATCCTCGGCCGCCCCGGAGGGCGACCGCCACCCCCACACCCTTTGGAGTTACCCATGACTGCTGCCAAGTTGCGATCCTCGGCCGCCCCGGAGGGCGACCGCCACTTGGCGCGGGTTCGGCCGGCGCCTGGCGGTCGGGCAGTTGCGATCCTCGGCCGCCCCGGAGGGCGACCGCCACGCTTCGCCATCTGCTCCTCGCGGCTCACGGGCTGGTTGCGATCCTCGGCCGCCCCGGAGGGCGACCGCCACCACCGCTACGCCCTGCGCCCCTGGTCGGACCACGGGTTGCGATCCTCGGCCGCCCCGGAGGGCGACCGCCACTGCGGGCGGGTGCCCCGGCCGTGTACGAGCAGGAGTTGCGATCCTCGGCCGCTCCGGAGGGCGACCGCCACGCGACGTCGCGGGAGCATGCCGGGCACTCGGTGCGGGGTTGCGATCCTCGGCCGCCCCGGAGGGCGACCGCCACTACCCGCGCGCGTAGGACGGTCCAGAAAGTCCAGGTTGCGATCCTCGGCCGCCCAGCAGTGCGACCGCCACCGTGGCCTGACGGCGCTTGTTCTCCCCCAGAGGGATGTTGCGATCCTCGGCCGCCCCGGAGGGCGACCGCCACTTCGACGTGGCGAACGCGACGATGCGCGGCAGAACGTTGCGATCCTCGGCCGCCCCGGAGGGCGACCGCCACCCGAGCGTATCGGGGCCGTGGAATGGTCCATCGCCATGTTGCGATCCTCGGCCGCCCCGGAGGGCGACCGACACAGCCGAGGTGGTGAGCGAGTCCGCGGCACACGGAGTCGTTGCGATCCTCGGCCGCCCCGGAGGGCGACCGCCACCCAGCCGTCTTCGTCCAGCCGGCCACGCCCTGCTCGTTGCGATCCTCGGCCGCCCCGGAGGGCGACCGCCACTCACCCCGGTCGAGCCAGCGCTGGAGCTGAAGCGCGTTGCGATCCTCGGCCGCCCCGGAGGGCGACCGCCACTGGGATGTGGTTCGGAACCGGGTTACCGGCCCCGGGGTTGCGATCCTCGGCCGCCCCGGAGGGCGACCGCCACCCCGTGGATGAGAGCTACAGCACCACGGACAAGATCCGGGTTGCGATCCTCGGCCGCCCCGGAGGGCGACCGCCACCCGCCTGGACGGGATCGAGGACCGCCTCGGCTCAGTCGTTGCGATCCTCGGCCGCCCCGGAGGGCGACCGCCACCAGCGGCACCGCAGGGTCCTCCACGCTGCGACGCTCGTTGCGATCCTCGGCCGCCCCGGAGGGCGACCGCCACGTGGCGGACAGCGTGGACACCCACTGCCGGATCTCGTTGCGATCCTCGGTCGCCCCGGAGGGCGACCGCCACCGGCGATCGACCGGTTCGGGTGGGGGCGGTCGCGGTGTTGCGATCCTCGGCCGCCCCGGAGGGCGACCGCCACGGCCTGGGCCCCGTCGACGTGCAGGATGCCCTCGCCGTTGCGATCCTCGGCCGCCCCGGAGGGCGACCGCCACCGGAACGACTCAGTCGACCCGGTACGAACTGACCGGTTGCGATCCTCGGCCGCCCCGGAGGGCGACCGCCCCAGACTTGTGTTCGATGGGCAGGATGCGGCCGTCCGCGTGGAGTTCGACGGTGTCGCATACGCCGGTGAGTCCGTGGTGGTCGTTCCATACGGGGAGTGTGTGGAGGGTGCGGATGGTGCCGCGTCCGTGGTTTCCGGGGGTGTCGACGCGCTGGTGGAGGAGGGTGCCGCGGACGGTGGCGGCGTCGTCGGTCCACGTCTGTTCGAGGAGGATGAGGCCTGCCTGGCGGGGGCAGTAGGCGTAGTGCTCCAGGGAGGAGAGGGAGACCTGGGTGAGGTCTCCCTCTGCTGTCTTGGGCGGGTGTGGCGTGGTCACCCGACGAGCCTGGTGATGCTGACGCCTTCTGGCAGGTCGGCGTCGCGCACGTCGATGTTCCCGTAGTCGGCGAAGTTGCGGGCGGTGGCCTCACCGAGGGGTTTCACAGTGATGCGGTCGATGAGTTCGTGGGAAGGGGTGCTGCCGAAGGCGTCCGCGTGGGTGAAGACGTAGAGGCCGCGCAGGGCGAGGCCGGCGCGGGCTGCGGCGCGATCGTGCTCGAACATGTTGGTGAAGGCGCGCCAGAGGGCGGCGAGGTCGTCCGATGTGACTCCGGTGCGGGCGGCGAGGGGGGCGCTGAAGTGGCCGGCACCCTTGTAGAGGCCGTAGGGGACGATGTGCTTGGAGCCCATCTCGGTCTCCTTGCCCTTGCTCTTGCCTTCCTTTGGGTTGTTCCAGGCGTCGACGTCTTCCTGCCGGGTGGGGGTGACGCGGGTGATGCCGATGTCGAAGGGGGTGACGGGGTCGACGGAGCGGGCGAATCCGATCTGGACCGGTCCTTGGACCCGGCCGGCTTTGCGGTCGGCCTTGCCGGTGGACATGACGGCGCCGAACATCCGGACGTCGAAGAAGTTCTGGCACATCCACTGTTGCGCGGTGACTTGGTTGGTGGCGTTGCCGCCCTGGTCTCCGCCGGCGTAGGCGCGTTCGTGCTGGGCGTTGAGAGCAACGCCGGCCTCGACGTAGATCTCGTAGCCGGGCTTCTTGTCGATCTCGTTGATCAGCGAGACAGTGTTGCGGATCTTCCGCTTGATGGCGACGTCGGTGATCAGTCCCTGTCCGGTCACGGGGTCGGTGCGGGGCAGGCCGCCGTTGTCGGGGTCTCCGTTGGGGTTGGAGTCGGTGGCTTCGATCAGGAACACGAAGTCGTGCTTGCGGGCCGGGTCCAGGTGCGGTGCGGTCATGTTCTCGCTACTCCTTGATGTGCGGGTTCAGTCGGGTGTTGTGGGCGGATGGCGGGCTGCGGAGGATTACTCCTCCGGGCTGTCCTCGCCCTTTGCCTTCGCGCGCCGGATCCGGTCCCACTTGGCGGCTCGTTCGTGTTCGTATCCCATGACGAAGCGGCCCTGTTGGAGGGGGGTGAGGTGGCGGGGCATGTCGTCGCTGAACAGGGCGAAGAGTTCGCCGAGCCTGCGTTCCAGCGATGCGGCAGCCCCCTTCTTGTCCCGGCGCAGGCGCTTGAGATGGGCGTTGGCGTCGATTCGGAGGTTGGTGAGGGTGGTGCCTGGGGCTGTGGCCGCGGTGCGGAAGTGCTTGTCGCGCAGGGTGGTGTTGAGGTTGGGCAGCGCGGTGGTCTGGATGTCCTCGAGGACGGCGAAGAGACGTCCGCACAGGTAGGAGGAATCGCGGCAGTCGGCGTCCAGGGTCATCATGACGTGGTCCTTGGGGTCGCTGGAGCGGTTGAGGATGAGTCGCAGCAGCGCGATCCGCGCGGTGTCGAGGTGCTGGTCGGCGTGGATGCGCTGCAGGAGCAGCGGCAGTGTCCGGGCGGGTGGCGGAGTGCGGCGCAGGGCGCTGTGGACGAGTTCGGCTTCCAGGCCGTGGGGTGCGCTGTCCTTGGCGTATCGGCCGTCCTGGGCGCGTCCGCAGCACAGGGCCAGACGCCAGAGGGGGACGTAGCGGGTGGTGCCGTTCCATCCGTCGTGGACGCCGTGGTCCTTGTACCAGGCGGCGACGGTGGCCTTGAGGTCGGTGAGTGGGATGTCGATCCAGTCGCGGACCACGAGGCGGGCGTTGTTGAGGCCGAGGGTCAGTGCGTGGAACTCGTCGTCGTCGACCCGTTGCGCGGTGTGGGGTGTGGGGCTGTTGTCGAGGGAGTCGATGAGGTGGGCGATGTCGGCCGGATCGGGGGCGTTGCCGAAGAGGAGCGCCATCGCGGAGTCGTCGCCGGCCTGGCGGGTCCACCACACCATGACGCCGTCGTCACGGAAGCGCCGGCTGTGGTTGTCCGAGGCGAGAAGGTGATTGAGGACGGCCATGGCTTGGCCGCCACAGCGGTGGCAGATGGGCGTGTTCACCAGCTGGGTCTTGCCGTCCCGACCCTGGGCGGCCTTGTTGATGCTGACGAGCTGCCCCTCGTTGCTGCTGCCGCTGGTGGGGACGGCCCCTTTCTTCACCGGTTCCGGGATGGTGGCCAGCAGGGCGGCGCTGGTGCCGCAGACCAGGCACAGGCCGGGCCTGTCGTCGGCGCCGCCCTTGCGTTCCCGTACGACGGACGCCCAGGTGGTCTTGACGGTGGGTTCGTCGTGCAGCCAGCGTGTTGCGACCATCACCGCGACGGTGTCCTTGGCCTGTACCTCGTCGGGGATGTCCAGGCCGGCCGGTCCGCCGCGCGCGAAGTACGAGCGTAGAGCCGTGGCGCCTGGGTCGTCTTTTCTGTTTTGGGCCCAGAGCAGGGCCAGGTCGCGGTAGGCGGCGTGGCGGCGGCTGGCCTCTTCCCGCGCTTTGTCCGTGGGCGGGTTCGTCTTGTCGGCCTTGGGAACACCCAGGACGAACTCGGCGGTGTCGACGAGCATGTAGGGCGGCACTTTGGTGCCCGACCGCTGTGCGTAGGGCACCGGCATGGTGCGGGCCTGGTCGCGGTTCTTCGCCGAGACCCTCAGGTCCTTGAGCGTGGCGGTGCCGTCCTTGTCGAGGTCGAGAACCCAGTGGATCTGTTTGGTGCGGTAGTACTCGGCCGGCAGGACCTCGCCGAGCCGGTCGGCGTACTCGGTGAGCCGTTGCAGCAGCACGGTCAGCTCTCCTTCGTGTCCGCGCGCCACGGGCCCTGGGGCATGTCGACGGCCTCCTCGCCCAGGGGCCGCAAGGGCACGTCGAGAACTCCGTCGAGGAGGCTGGCCCTGAACCAGCGGTAGCGTTCGCCCGCCGTTGTGTAAGCGATGGAGTGGAGCATCACGCCGAGTTCTTCGGTGTGGTCGACCCGAAGCTGGTCGTGGTCGGGGTTGACGGGGCCGAAGAAGGCTGTGAACTCCCGGCACCCGAAGAACGGCTGGGAGAAGCAGGCGCCCCGCTCCACCCGTCGGCGCAGCTGTTCGCGGTACTTCTCCTCGGAGACCGGCGGGTGGGCGGGGGAGCCCGTACGGGCGTGGGCGGCGACCACGATCTGGGCGTGGATGCGGTAGCGGACGTCGCGCAGGCACATGGTGCTGCGCTGGTCGCGGTCCTCCTCTACGTCGTACCGACGACCCTTGCCCTCGCGGAGGTTGCGGTAGTCCGGTCCGGTGATCACGGAGCCGACCTCGTTGCGCCGCAGCCGTGTCCAACGGATCGGTGCCAGAACCTCGATGCGGCGGATCACATATTGGAACTGCGGCTTCCAGAAGATGGCCTGGAGCAGTCCGTTCGCCGCAGACGGCGTCATCACCTGATAACTGACCCGTTCCGTCTTCAGCTCGGGCCGGGTGAAACAGGCGAGATCACCCCAGGTCTCGACGACGAGATCAGGAAAGGCCCATCCGTCGTTGCCGCGCCTTTCTCGGCGTGGGCTGGTGGTCACGGTACTCAAGGGGGGTGGCTCCTTCGGTGCGCTGTCGGCTCCGGGCCGAGGAGAACGAGGGTGGGTGCCGCACCGGAAGAAGGTGCCGGGAGACGGCAAGATCGCCCCAGCGGCCGGCCGGGACCGTCGGCACGGTAGGGATGAGAAGTCGGACTGGGATGCGGTGTCAGACGAGGAAGGCGGAGCTGTCCTCACGGTCCTCGGGATCGAGCCCCCTGACCTCGTCGTAATGGCCGCGCCATACGACGAGGTCACCTACGACGGGCTCCGCCAGCCCCGTACGCAGCGCCTCGGCGACTTCGTGACGTGGCAGGGTCGCGGTGTGCGGCTGCAGGCGGCGCAGGCACTCGGGCCCGCTAGGGTAGGGGGCGCGCAGCCTGTGGATGTCGGCCCAGATCGCGTCCTGCTCCTCAGCCGTCTTCTGGGATCGGACCACCACGACGGATTGACCGTAGGCGTCATCAATCATGCGGAACTCACGAGCGACCTGGGGAAAATCCCAGGCCCGGCGCAGTTCCTCGATTCGCTCCCCCATGGCGTGGTCTTCTCCCTGGAGCGCGTAGCGCTTGGCGTAGTAACCGGCCAGAGCCTCCAGATCGTCGGGATCGGCCAGCGGATGCGGGCCGAAGAACTCGGCCGTGGCTTCGAGCGCGGCGAGGTAGGACAGATCCTTCGGAGTCCCGCCGTCGTCAGGCCGGAACACGACCACCGTGCCCGGCTCGTCCATCCGGGAGTCGCGGTTGCACCGCCCCGCAGCCTGCTGCAACGACTCGGCCGGTGCCCACGCGCGGTACACCGACGGAAAGTCGACGTCGACACCGGCCTCGATCAGGGAGGTCGACACGACCCGTACCGAAAGACGCTCCTTCAGGTGAGTGCGGATCCGTTCGATCACCTCACGACGGTGCTCCGCGGTCATCCGGGTCGACAGGTGCAGGACCGGGCCGGGCGCGGAAGGACGCTCAGTGAGGAGGCGGTGCAGGCGCACCGAGTCCCGGGTGGTATTGACCACCGCGAGGACCTGGTCGCCAGCTCGCTCCTCGATGTCCTCGGCCACACTCTGCCAGGTGACGTCGTCGCCGAGCTGCCACTCGTACGTCACACGCCTGAGCTCGTCGAACAAGCCAGGCACGTCCTCCACCATGCTGTGACGCGGCACCCCGTCCAGCTTCGACAGCGACCAGAAGTCCGGCTGCGTCGCCGAGGCCAGGACGACCGTCGCCCCATACCGCTCGACCAGCCCCCTCAGCACGCTCAGGATCGGGTTCAGCAACCGGTCGGGCAGCGCCTGCACCTCGTCCAGCACGATGACCGATCCCGCCAGCCGGTGCAGCTTGCGCATGGCCGAGGGCTTCGCGGAGAACAGCGACTGGAAAAGCTGAACCATGGTCGTCACGACGACGGGAGCGTCCCAGTTCTCGGCGGCCAGACGCGCCCAGGTTCCCTCGTCACTGTCTTCATCCAGGCTGACGGAACTATGGTGCTCCAAAACCACCAGTTCGCTATCCGCATCTTCCTCAAGAGGATCGAGGAGCGACCGGTACACCGCAGCGTTCTGCTGCGTGATGCTGATGAAGGGGACGGCGAACACGACCCGCCGCATCCCGTGCCTGGCCGCATGGCGAAGAGCGAAGCCTCCTGCGGCAATCGTCTTCGCCCCTCCGGTCGGCGCGTGCAGGACATACATCCCGGGCTCGCGCGCGGCAGCAGCCACCGCCTCGGCAAACACCCGACCGCGGACCTCGTCCACGGGGGACGCCAGCCGTTTCGCCAGGAATGCGGCACGCCTCTCCTCGAACCTTTCGGACAAGAGATCCATGTCCCTCGCCGGGGCGAGCCGCGGCGCCACACGGCCGGCGAAGTGCGCGCTGGTGTCGAGGAAGTCGGCGTCCACCAGACAGCTGAACACCATGCGCACCAGCAGGTCCACCTCGGCCCGGGCAGCGGCCCCCCGCAAGGCCGACACCCACGACGGCAACGCCACCGGCCCCGTGCGGACGATCTCCGGAACGAGCTCGGCAACTCGCCGAGTCGCCTCACGCGCGCTTTCGGCGTCCAGATCGCTGCCCTGGAGCGCTGTCAGCACGTCCTTGATCTTCTGCTGGTCCGGAAGACCACCGTGATGCCCCTGCACCACAGCGGCGAACGGCAGGCCCGCGTACTCGGCAGCCAGACGCGCTCCTGCCTCCTTGTGCGGGATCCCCACCGGCTTTCCTTCCGGCTCGGCCCGCTCCAGCAGGCCGTCCTGCCAGGCGCAGCATCCCTTACCGACGTCGTGCACAAGAGCGAGGTACTCCGCGAGCTCCCCAGCCCCGAAAACCTTTCCGAACCTATGAGCGAGAGCCGCCGATTCACGCAGGTGGTCCGTCAGTTCATGCCGCACACCCGAGACCGGACTGCGACTATGCGCATATAGCTGCCTTGAAGACATAGAAACCCCCTTGCCAGCACGAACCTCCCCGATTCGCCTGGTGGGCAGAACCTACACGAGCCCACTGACAGCCAAAGGAAAAGTCAGGCACGCGAGTAAAGGGCCTGCTGATGTTGCATCATCAGTACTCACTCGTTTCGCGCTCGGAGTCGACTGGAGGGCCGGCCGCTCCCATTTGCCTTTCCAATCACCGGATACTCCCACATGGAGCTGGGGCGAATACGCTGGTCAGCCAGGGTGGCGGTCGTCCTCCGGGGCGGCCGAGGATCGCAACACCGACACGGACACCGGCAGTCCGGCACCGCCCGACCTCGGAGCGGCTATCGCGACGGTGAACGCAGTCTCGCCTACCCGCTGGCTGGCTCCACCGGCCCCGGCGACCTGGTCATCGCCGACCGCGGCTTCTGGTCGGTCGAGTTTGCTCACGTCTTCACCGTGGCTGGCGCGGATCTGCTGGTCAGGCTCCAGTCCAACCACCTCGGCACCGCCCAGGAACAGCTTCCGGACGGCTCGTACCTGTCGATGGCGCGACCGGGCAAGGAGGTCCGGCTCCGCGCCGCGCGAGAGGGCCGAACCCTGCCGAAGCACGTGATCTACCGGGTCATCACCTTCGCGAAGGACGACAAGGTCGCCTACCTGGGCACGACGCTGCTCGATCCCGAGCAGTACCCGGCCGCCGAGCTGGTCGCGCTCTACCGGGAACGCTGGGAGATTGAGCTCGCCTTCGACGAGATCAAGAACCACCTCGGCCCTGGCGGGCGGATCAGGTCCCGCACGCCAGAAGGCGTCCGGCAGGAACTGTGGGCCTACCTCGCCGTCCACCACGCGATCCGCCAGTTCGCCCACACAACCGCGCTCGCCCGCCCACCTGTGGACGCCGACCGTATCTCCTACCTGAAGTGCGTCCGCATCATCCGCCGCAGCATCCCGTCCCAGCTCGGAGCGACCACCGCCAGGCTCACCCGTTCCTTCACCGAGGCCGGGCGGGAGGCACGCGTACGTCTCCTCCCACCCCGACGCACACGGGACTGTCCCCGCACGATCAAGAAGCCGAACCGATGGCCGGTGCTCAGGACCCGCGCCAAACGCGGCACCGTGCAGCCAGGCCGCTGGGCCCACAACCCGACCGCGAAGCCGAAAAGCACCCGCCGGGCTGGAAGACCAGCACTTAGGAGAGGCGACCTCCCTACGATGTCGCCATGATGATCTCTGGACAGGGCCAGCCGCTGATACGTGTCCTGCACGACGAGTCCCGACGTGACCTGCGGGACCCGACTCGTCCGCGCCCTGTCCGTCTTTACCTGTGGGAGCCGAGCCGCCCACAGGCCGCACCCGCTCCGCTGGTCGTCGTCTCTCACGGCACCGGAGGTTCGGGCAGCAACATGGACTGGTTGGTACGACCGCTGCACGAGGCGGGTTTCCGGGTCGTTGCCCTTGATCACCACGGCAACAACTACGTCGACGGCTACGAGCCGGAGGGCTTTCTCCACGTATGGGAACGGCCCCGGGACGTCTCCTTCGCGCTCGAAGCACTCGCCAGTGAACAGTTGCTTGGTCCGGTCGGTGTGGCGGGTTTCTCCCTCGGCGGTTACACGGCGGCGGCCCTTGTCGGGGCCCGTGTCGATCCGCAGATCCTGTGGGCTGTACTGACGGGAACGATCCCTCTGCCGGAAATCCCCGAGTTCCCCGGCGCGCTGGACGCGCTGCGGAAGAAGTATCCACTGGACGAGTCGTCACGACGTGCGCTGGAAGCAGCCGCAGCAGACCTCTCGGATCCCCGAGTGCGGGCGGTCTTCCAGGTAGCCCCCGGAGTGGGCAGTCTCGTGACCCCGGAAAGCCTGGCAACCGTGCGGGTGCCTGTGGGCATCCGCTGGGGTGGAGCAGACACGGTCAACCCGTACGACGTCGACACCAAGCCGTACCTGGAGCACATCCCCACAGCGAGTGGCAGCTCGACCGGCCCCAATGTCCGCCACGACGACTTCTTCGCCCCGGAACCTGCCGACCCGACTGTCCGCGTTCGGGTCGGCAGGGAGGCAGCCGCCTTCTTCCAACAGCACCTTGGCTGATACCTCGGCGGACACGGCGTCGGGGTAGAGCACGGGGCTACCAGCGTTGAGCAACGGACACTGGCGCTAAGGCAACTGCATTGGCCTTCGCCGGCCCCCAGACCCCCGCTGCCACGGCACCGACCGGCGCGGTCAGGCAGTGGTCGGTGCCGCTCAGTGCGCGCCGGACGGCACCGTGGTCTGGTTGCCGGGCGGGCTTGATCGGGCGTCAGAGCGGTATGCATCCCACGCTGATGTGCCAGTACGGGCCGCCGTACGGCCCGAGGTGATAGCCGATCGTCTTCAGTTCCGTGTTGGGGTGCCGGTAAGAACCGTGTCACCGGCCGCAGACGGCGGTAATCAGTCCTCTGACCTGGAAGGTTTGGACAGTTGGCCGGGGGAAGCCAGCTGCTTCTCTCAGCCGGGGGGCCGTGACGTTCGATGGCGCTTGCGCTACCTCTCCCTGACCGGCAGTTCGAGCGCCTCCCTGAACTCCGGATCCGGCTGCACCGGCCAGTCCTCCGGCCAGTCGATGACCATCCGCCCGTCCTCGGGACGCCGGGCCCGGTAGTACCAGCCGTCCTCGGTGTCCGGGTCGTAGCAGAGGACTTCGTGCCCGGCTTGCATCCTGGCTTCCCACTGCTGGGCCCGATGGCGTTCGGTGGGTCCGAGTTCGTCGTCACCGAGTTGGCGGCGCAGGAACGCCTTCAGTGCCTTGCCCGCGTACTTGGCGTGGTGGTGCCTTCCCTTGGAGTGGTTGAGGTCCCACCGCTGTCCCAGAGCCTCGTTCACTCGCCTGACGATGGTCGGCCGTCGGGGCAGCCCGAGTTTGTGGAAGCGCTTGTTGACCGCCTGGACCGTCACGCCGTACTGCTCGGCCAACTCCTTGTCCGTGACACCCAGGTCGTACAGCTTCTTCAGTACGGCGTCAGAGGGCAGCTTCGCCACGCTTCTCCTTCGGGAAGTCGTCCAGGGGCTTGATCTTGATGGGGCGGACTGAATCACCGCCGTTTGCGGCTGGTGACACGGTTCTTACCGGCACCCCCTGTTGGGGTGAGTCAGGACAGTGCGCCCGGCGGGTGCTTGACTACGCTCTCGCTGTCGTCGTCCCATGCCCAGATCGCTGACTCTCGCCAGAGGGTGGGATGGTCCTGTCGTGGCTGTGCGTGTGGGGTCTCCGCTGGTCCCTGGCATTGCTCGCCGGTCTCTGCGTTGACCCACTCGTCTGTCTCGACCAGAGATGGTCGCCAGCTTGCGTCACCTATCAGGATCGCGCGGACCCCGGCCAGTTTGATCTCACCGTTTTGGCGGGGGATACGCCACTCCCGCTCGTGCATCCACGTGGAGTTCGCGCCTACGCGAACGGCCCAGTGGGCCATCCCGGTGTTTTTGAAGTACTGGTATTGCTGGTCTGGCACGTAGGCCACGGAGCCGCCACCGAGTCTCAGCAACGACCTTCGACTGCCCAAGATGCCCCAGGGCTTGACCTTCCGGTTCTTGATAAGGAAGGCCAGGTGTTCCGGTGACGACTCCGAGAAGCACGCACAGGGCATGCTCGTTCCAAAGGGCGGAAAGGCTCGTAGCATCCGCTCCGTGATGATCGCGTCGAGTCGCTGCTGCGGCGTCATCTTCCGTATGTGTTCGGGCACGTCGTTAGGGCGCTCGCCGACACGCCCGGTGAAGTGGTAAAGATCGTCGCTTTGCGCAGGCCCCGTAATCCCCAGATCCAGATCCAAGTCAGCCCCCTGACTAGTACTCCTGGTGCGTCCGTTCGGGGCGCACCAGATCAACGTACCGCCCGGCACTCATCTTGAGCTGCGGCCGTCGGCACGGGCTGAGGTATAGAGGCTGAGCCCGGAGAATCTGTCACGAGCCTCCGCCTCGCCGGACGACAACCGCAGGTTGTCGTAGCTGTCCGTTCTCGGGCTGAGCGACCTTTTGGTGAGATGCCGAGTCCGGACGATTTCGGTCCATGATCAAAAATGAGAAAAGCGCGCCGGGGGTTTCCCTCCGTCATCCGTCGGCCTGCCGGTCCGCACAGCGTCCACCAGCGGCACGCCCTCGTACACAGTCCCGCCAAGCCCCCGGTGCTGGTTCACAACCCGATCCCCTCGGTCGCGTTGTCCTCCCACTTCTCACCCTCATCCACGTACTCCCAGAACACCGGCGAGTTCTTCGACCAGCCGCCCTGTGTGCGCAGCTTCTCCGGCCGCTTGCCCTTGCGGCGTCCCGTGGTGACCAGTCCTCGACGGCCGGAGTGCCCGGTGATCCGCCGCCCGGTCATTCCCGCGTACTCCGCAGAACGCGACATCGCCCGGCCGCAGCCGTCGGGCGACAGCCGCTCGGAGCCGAGGTTGCCCCACTGATCCACGGGCAGGTACGCGGGCCCGTCCGGAGCGGCGCCGGCGGCGAGCTTAGCTTCCTTCCACGCGATCCAGCAGCGCACCGCGCAGGTGTCGGCGTTCTCCCCGTAGGAGACGACGACGTCGCGGGCAGGGCGCCCCTTCACGCTGGGGACGTGGACCTCCAGGCCCTCCGCCACGAGCACGATGCCGGTGTCCTCCAGCTCGCTCATCTCCTCGTTGCGGCCCGCGACGGCGAACCGCATGGTGTGCAGCGACCGGTCCCGCAGCCGAGCCAGCTCCGGCACGACGAGCACCCGGCGGCGCCGGGCGTCCGGCTGCGGCTGACGCTCGCGGGGCGCGGTGTTCATCTTCCGCAGGTCGGCCGGGGTGATCGCGGCGGCCTTCCCGCGGCCGCGCTTCTGGCGTTCCTTGTCCAGCTTGAGCGGCTTGAGCGCCTGGGTGGCGGCCGCCCGGGCGGCCTTGGGCACGTCGTAGCCGTACCGGCGGGCCTCGGAGGCAACCCCGGTCACCCGACGCTCGATGCTGTTCGGCGCGGCCTCCTTGAGCTCGTCCAGCCACCTCACGAAGGCCACATAGGTGCCCACCGTGATCGTGCTGAGCGGCAGGCGGACGTCCGTCTGCTCGGCGAGCCACTCGTGGAACTCGCCCCACAGCTCCCAGTCCCGGGCGTACCCGGTACGGGTCTTGTCCGGCCGGTTGCTGTACTGGTACTCAGCGGCCTCCATGTCCAGCGCAGCGAGCACGGCGGCCACCGGGTCGTGCACGGCGACGTCACCGGCCCCGGCGTCGTCGTTCACCAGCTCGGCGTCAACCTCCTCCACCGGCTCCAGCCCCGCCCCATGCCCGGCGGCGGTAGTGGTTGCGCCGCTCTCGGCGTGGACGACGACGGCGGTGCTGTCGGGGAGGGCCCGCGTTGAACCCACCGGTTCGTGGGCAGCGATCAGCTCGGCGCCGCGCGGCGGTTCCAGAGCCATCAGTTCCCCTGTACGGCGTCATCGTGGGCGGCGAACTGCCCGGCCTCGACGGCGGTACGCCCGTATTCGGTGAGGGCGAAGACGACGGTGCGGCGCTCTGGGTCGTCCTCGGCCTTTACGAAACCACCGTCGATCAGGTTCGTCATGAGGCACCGGAAGACGGTCAGCGCGTTGATGCCGGTCCGCACGGCGATTCTGTTCACATCGGACCGGCCGTCCTTCAGGAGCGTGTGGACGATCTGGTTGGGCACCAGGTCATGTACGGTGCGGCTCTTTTCACGCTCGACAGCCTGCTGCAACGCCACACTGGCCTCAGTCACTTCTCGGGACGCAACCTCCAGACGCTGAAGCGCACGATCGAAGGCAGCGGATGCAGCGAGCACATCGCTATCGTCCATCCAGGCAGCAGCAGCAGCCTTTTCACGCTCCCTTGCTGCTTTCAAGAGCGCGGCGTGCTCACTCAGGTAGGCAGCCCGAGCAGCACTGCCGGCAAGCTGCATCATCACCTCGGTCTTACCGGAACCAGTGGCGGCGAAAATCGCGGAGGGCTGCTGCGTAGCCTCCCTGGCCTCGATCTCGGCCAGACCTCTACGAAGCTCGCCGAGGTGATGCTCGGCAGAGGCGCGCAGCGACTCTCTCTCCCTTTCGGGACGGTCCGTGGCGAATGCAAGTTCGGACGAGGCCGCTGCGAGGTCCGCCAGTGCGACGTGCTTGTCGCCGCCGAGCAGCCGAACCGCCTCGTTCTGCTTCACGGCCCACTCACCGAGCAGCATCCGGTGCGCATATGTCGACAGCGCCCTGTACTTGGCGATCGAGTCAACGACCCCTTTCACGGTCGACAGAGTCGGGAGACGCTGGCCGCTGAGTGCGTGCATCAGGGTGGATCGACTCACCGGGCCGTAGTCGGCAAGGACGCTCACCGGCTTGTCCTTCACGGTCTCGTAGACCATGTCGCGAAGCTCAGTGACGAACTGCGCGACGACCGGGTCTGCGTCGTCGGGGATGGGCTTCCTCGGTCGTCCGGGTCCGGCCATCACACGCCCTCCTCTACCAGCAGACTTCGTAGTCTCGGTTTTTCCATGCTATTTTCCACGGCACGAGAAAATTCGTCCAGCACTACGGCTCGACCTCGGGGGTCTCCGTGTTCCTGCTCGCCGCTTCCACCAACTCGTCCAGCGCCGCGTGGGTCGTGGTTGCCGCCCTGGCAGGCCTGGTGGTCTTCCTCGTCGGCTTCTACGGCTCGCAGAAGCCCAAGCCGGTCGGCTTCGAGTTCGGCTTCTACCCGGCACTGTTCCTGGGCGCGGGCGGCGCCGGGGCCACCTTCTTCGGCCTGTTCCAGGTATTCAGCACGCTCCAGCTGATCTGACTGCAACTCCCCTCCGGCCGCGTCCGGTTGAACCTTGTACCGCCGTGCCTGCATGGCGGGTAGCGCAGCGCACCACTGTGCGGGGAACGGGTTCACCGGGTCTCCGCCCCGGAGGTGCGCTGCTGTTCGCACAGTTCCTCCTCCGTCCGTGACGCCGAGTCGGCGGCCGGGTATGCGCCTTCGCCGAGTGTGACGGGCCTGGGTTTCAGGTGGCGGGCGAAGCGCTGGTGGGCGGCCTGCTTGCTGGTGCCCACGGCCTTGCCGATGTCCGTCCAGGAGGAGCCGCGCTGCTGGGCGGCGGCCGCGGCGCTGATGCTGGCGGCCGCCGCGGCGGCCTCCAGTTGGGCGACCGCGGTCAGCGCGGCGAGCGGACGCTCCCCGGCGAGCGCGGCCAGCCGCTCCCGCATCTCGGTGAGCAGCGCGGTGACGTCGCCGGGCACTGCGGTGTCCGCGGCGGGGGCGACATGGGTGTTCTCCCACTCGGCGTACGGGCCGTTCTGCCGGTCGAACCCTTCGGTCGCCTCGTCGTCGCCGAGGACGACGGGGTGGACCGTGCTGCCACGCCAGGTCCGTACGACGCGGGAGCTGTCGGCGGCGTAGCAGTCGCATCCGGCCCGCACGCCGACGGCCAGCGGGCGGCCGTCCCTGCCGTCGAAGCACCACCACGCCGAGTTGCTCGAGCCGGGGCTGTCCTCGGCGGTGGCGTCGCGTCCGTCGGCGAGCACCGCCACGGCGTACCCCTCGTGCAGTCCGTCCTCGGTCACCCAGCCCATGAGCCTTCCCCTTGCCTCGACAGCGTCAAGGACCCTTGACGTCAGGCACCATCCCACAGGCGTCACCCCATCGTCAAGATTCCTTGACGATGGGGTGGGTGTCCGTTTTATCGCCTCGGATATGGCACGTTATCCGAGGCGATACGCACCGGTCCACCATACCACCCGAACGAGTGCAGCATTCCGCCAAGATTCTCCGGGAGCTAGACGCCGCTAGCTCCACTCCGGCACACTCGGCATGCAGAACAAGAAAAACGCGGCAAGAATCCACCGGAGGGAACGAAATGAGTGAACCTGTGATCGGCAACCTGCGCCCGCACACCTGGTCCTCGGAACAGTCCGTCGGCTACGAGGCTGCGATCGAGGCGATCAACGGCGTGGTCGGCGCCTACACCGCCCTCATCGCCGACGCCGAGACACACCCCGGCACACACGACGAGATCGCCGAGTACCGGCGGTTGCGCACCGAATGCCAGCAGGAACGCCGCGCCCTGAAAGCCGAGGACACCGAGAACATCGCCCGCATTCGCGCCGTCTACGCCGCCCGGCTCCGCGATCTGACGGAGCCCGGCGCGTGAGCCAGGACGACGCCACCCGCTACCAGCTGCCGGCGGAAGAGAACCGGCGCATCTTCGCCACCGGCATCGTGCCGGACCACCTGGTCGGCCCCATCCCGCAGGACCCGGCCACCGCCGTCTTCCTGCTCGGACAGCCGGGCGCGGGCAAGACCAGGGTGGCCCAGCTCATCGCCGAACAGCTCGACGTCCGAGGCGGGTTCGTGGATGTCGACAGCGACCTCTACAAGCCCTACCACCCTCAGTACGCCCGTCTCATGGCCGAGGACGACCGGCTCATGACGCTCTACACCGGCCTCGACGGACGGGTCTGGATGCGCCAGGCCCAACAGTTCGTGAGAGGCGAGGATCCCCTCTCCGGCGGGCAGAAGCTCAACGCCCTGGTCCAGGAGATCGCCATGGACCCGCAGTTCCTGGCCGAGACCATGCAGCAGTACCGGGACGTGGGCACCCGCATCGACACCTTCGTGCTGGCCGTCTCCCAGGCATTGAGCGAGCAGGGCATCCTCAACCGCTACCACGAGCAGGTCCGCGACCGCGGACAGGGACGGCTCACCGTGCCGGAGAAGGCCCAGGCCTCCTACACGGGCATAGCCGACTCCTGCGAGGTCATCGCGCGCGAAGGGCTCGCCGACTTCGCGGCCGTCTACCGCCGGGGCGAATCCACGCCCCGGTTCGCGGCTGACACCGCCGAACTCGCCCGCGAACCCCTCGCCTTGCGCCAGGCCGTGGAACGGGAACGCAACCGGCCCTGGACACCGGAGGAGTCCCACGACTTCCTCGCCGTCCAGCAGAAGCTGCGCGATGGCCTGCCCGCCGACTTCGGCCCCCAGCTCGACCGCATCGACGCACTGGCCGCCCCGCTCCTGGCCACCCCACAGCCCGGCGCCCCGCGCGTCTCCTCCGCGGCCGCCCGCTCACGCAGCACCACCACCCCCAAGCGCCCGACGGCGCCCGCGCGGCACCCGGCACCGGCAGACCGCACGGCGCCGCGGCACGGCCCCGAAGGGCCCGAACAGGGCCGAGGACGCACCAAGTAGCCGACGCCACATAAGCCAAAAGCAACGAGAGACACCGGAGAGGCACATGAAGATCACCATCGAGGGCGCATCACCGGAGTTCGAGCGCAAACTCCTCGCGCTGTACGCCGACCATCGCCACGAGCTGGCCCTCACGGTCGGCACCGAATGGGATGTCGAGCGGGCCGAACAGTTCCTCGCCTCCCTGCCGGCCAACGCGCTGCGCTTCGCCAGGCTCGTCGTGGACGCCGACGGCGACAAGCCCGCCGAGGAGCTGCGTGAGGAGTTCCACGGCGAGCTGCGCGGCCCGACCATCGCCCTCTCCCGGGCGGTGCCGCGCGGGGTGCGCCGCAAGTGGTGGCCCTCGGGCACCGAGGCGCCCATCGCGCCCCGGTACGACCCCGAACACCCGAGCTGGCAGAAGGCCATCGCCTACACGATGACCAGCGAGAACGTCACCGTCTTCCGCGCCGCCTTCGCCCGGCGGAGCCTCGGTCCGGCCCTGGTGGACGACGACCAGAACGAGGAGGAACAGCCGTGAGGAGACGCAGACCCGATCGCTTGCACGGCGCCGCCCCCGTTACACACACCGACGCAAGGAGCCCCATGACCACCAACCCGCCCGTGTCCGCCCTGGTGACCTGGACCCACACGCTGGGCCGTCCGGCCATTTGCCTGGGACGGCTGATCATGCCCGCAACTGCGCCAGCGCCCGTGGTCGTTCTGTCCGAGATCGCACAGAACTCGGATGCGCTCGGCATCAGCGGCGACTTCCCTGCCGCTGCCACGGCCGCCTGGGCGGTCCTCGCCGCTCCGCACACCGACCCGGGGCAGGTCTCCTGGTACGCCCACCACGGGCCGTTCTCCTCCTACGATCCGACCGGCCCCGAAACGCTGACAGAGGTGACCCTCACCCACGACGGGGCGTCCTTCCACGGCGACTTGGTCGGACATCGGCTACTCTCCTCCCTCGACACCCACCGCCTGCTGGAACAGTGGCAGTTGGATTCGGTGGCCGTTGCCCTGGGGAAGCTGGGACGCCGGTGAGCGCCTACCAGTTGTCCGGGCGTGCCGTGTTGCGCCAGGTCCGCGAGGACCTGACGCGCTACCACGACGTGATAGCAGCCATGGGACTGAAGGTCATGGTCGCCCGATTCGAGCCGGGCGAGCAGGACCCGGCACCGTGGCGGTACCGCATGGAGGCGTCACGGATTTCGGCCGAGCAGAAGGTGCGGGCCTTCACTCATCTGGGATTCATCGTCGACCACGTGGTCCTGCCCGCGACCGTGTCGGCCGCCGAGTTCGCCGACCTCCTCGACCGACGCAATGCCGATCCGGCGACGCGGGCCGTCATCGTCCAGTTCCCGCCACCCGCCCGCCTGGTCTCCCTCGTGCAGCGCCTGGACCCGGCCAAGGATATCGACGGACTCCTCGACGCCCGTTCTCTGCACCGGGCATGCGCGACCGCAGACGGGATAAGCCGCATTGTGGCGCCCTTCGCCCACGACGCAACGGTCGCCGTTGTCGGGGCACGCGGCTTCGTCGGCAGCGGGGTCGCCCGACTCCTTACCGACCAGGGCACGCGCGTGCTCCCCCTCGACCAAGGCGACGATCTCGGCCGCGCGACCCGGGCCGACGTCGTCGTCTCCACCGCGGGCAGCGCCCACCTGCTCACGCCCGAGCACATACGTCCCCACCATCGAGTGGTGGTCGACTCGGGCTTCTCCCCACAGGCCGACGGCACCGTCGCCGGCGACATCAGCCCGCAGGCGGCACTTCTGCCGCAGAACATCACCCCCGTGCCCGGCGGGGTGGGCCCGGTGGAGATGGCCGTACTCATGGAACGCATTGTGCGCCTAGTGGCCGACCCGGACCTGGCGCCCTGGACCTTCCCCTCCGCCCCGTACCTAACGACCTTGGGGGAATTAGTGATCGTCCCGGTCGGGCCGTGACATGAGAAGGACCGCACGGGTTAGGTGAGTTGTGAAGCTTTCCTGGGCCC
>NZ_JBHVCT010000079.1:0-29507 GCF_042803195.1 Streptomyces sp. NPDC057428 | reverse complement strand
AGGCGTGGGTCGGTGGCGGCGATCCAGGTGAGCTTGGCGGCCTGGCGGTCGGTGAGGTCGGCCTGGTTCTTCCACAGCGCGAAGCGGGAGTCCTTGCCGCCGGACATCTTGAGCACGGCGGACGTTTTGTGATCGAGGTGTTCGTTCCCGAACTGCAGCGCCTGCCTCCGGGGGAGACCGCCCGCCCCTTCCACATCGGTGAGCGGCATGTCGGATTCGACACGTACGACCTGGTCAATCAGCACGTGGTGTCACACCATCACACGCTCGTCGACGGTCGAGGTTCCACGTTTCGCTCACCGCACCGCTCCGTCTGGCCTGCCGAACTCGACCTGATGGCACGGCTCGCAGGGCTGCACCTGATCGAGCGTTGGGCCGACTGGAGCGCGACACCCTTCACCGCGTCCAGCCGGTCACACGTCTCCGTATGGCAGAAACCGTCCGGTCCGTCAGCACCTCGTTGAGCGCCCGTCCGGCGGCGGGAGAAGTACGGCAGCGTGCCTGCATGGACGCGACCTTCGCTGCTCGCGTCCCCCCTCACATCGACGCGGGACGGTCGGGAACCACTGTCCGTGCCCGCCCCCAGGTCCCGCCGGCCTGTGCCGCGACATGGCGCACCGACCGGCCCGCCACCGCGACCCAGGCAGCGATGAGCAATGCGTAGAAGACGACTGCGGCCCAGCCGAACAACTGCGAGCCGCTACGGACACCCAACGCGCCCGTAGCAGTCACGTAGGCGCCGAGGGGAAAGATGAACGACCACCAAGCGGGCGAGAAGGGCAGTCCCGCGCGGAACTCCCGGACCGTGAGCGCAAGGGCGAGGGCCAGCCACAGCAGGGCGAAGCCCCACAGCCCTACCCCGCCCACCAGCGCGAGGACCGCGGCGCCCCGTGCGTACGGAGCGGACAGTACGCTCGGCACCGCGGCGGCCAGCAGACTCAGCCCTGTCACGGCCTGGCTCAGCGCCCCCAGGCCGATCCACACCGTGGGCACCGTCGCCCCGGTGGGTGCGGCATGGTGCATCAGACGGCTGTAGACCATGCTCAGCACCAGCAGCACCGCGAGCAGTCCGAGCCCGAACAGCGCGCAGCAGCCCAGCAGCATGGCCAGGCGTGGCTCGCCGGCCGGTGCGTGCGGGACGAGCAGCGCGCCCGTGGCGGCGGAAACCAGCGGCGGCACCACCGGCAGCAGCCAGCCACCGAAGGCCGCATCCGGAGCGAAGCTGTGCCTCGTGATCATCAGGTACGGCACGGTGCACGCCGTGACACACCCGAGTACGGTCCCGAGCGACCACAACGCCCAGCCCACACCGAGCGCGGCCTGCGCTCCGATCACCTGCGGTCCGAGCTGCAGAGCTCCAGCGCCCACCGTGAGCAGAGCCACGGCGGGGGCGCCGAAGAACTGCACCTGCGTCGGATCGGCGGCGTGCAGCCGCAGTGCCCGCTGCCGACAGTATCCGGCGGTCAGCGCCACGAGCAGCGCGACGGCCACCATCCAGATCGCGGTGGCGCCGGTCCGGAGTCCGGGAATGCTGTGGGGCAGGGTGACCGCCGCGTTGGCGACGATCCCGGTGCCCATGACGGCCGCGAACCAACTGGGGCCGAGGGCGGGGCGCCGAACTGATCCGTCCGACATATGCGGAGGGGGACCGGAGAGTGCCGGGACCTCCGGGTTCGCGCCGTCCTCGCTCGGATCGGTTCGCGTACTACTGGCGTGGGGTGTCACGGCGTGCAACGCCTCTTTCGTCGTCTCGGGTACACCGATGCCGGCCGACCCAGGAGTGGCGCGAGCCGCGGAGGGCGGGTGCCACCGAGCCGGTCGGCCCACCGGCCGTTTCAGGCTAGGACGGCGCGGCGTCCGGGCCGCATAGCGGCGTAGGCCACAACACCCTCGGATCGGGACGCCTCAGGCATGACCGCCATCCCGGGGGCGCGGCTGCTCAGCGGATCCGGGTGGGTGGGTCCGCCGCCGGTGACGGGTCGCCGCTCACGGCACATGCGGGGGTGCCCCACGATCCCGGTCGGGTGCTGCGGAAGCGCGCCCTGAACGCGCCAGGAGTCACCTGGAGGTTCCGCACGAACGCCCTCCGCAGTGACTCGGGGGAACCGAATCCTGTACGGCGGGCGATCGCGGCCATCGGATCGTCACCGGTCTCCAGCATCGCCTGCGCCGCCTCCAGCCGGATCTGTTCGACGTATCGGGCCGGTGTCGTGCCCAACTCGTCGTGGAACAACCGGGTGACGTGGCGAGCACTGACGCCGGCCCTGCGCGCCATGGCGGACAGGGTGTGGTCGGTGCCCGGATCCTCCGTGACGGCGTCCAGGACCCGGCGGAGCATCTGCTGGCGCGTGTGCGGCGCGCGGGCGCGGACACTGAACTGGGACTGGCCACCGGGCCGTTGCATGAAGACCACCAGGTCCTTGGCCACCGACCGGGCCACTTCCGCCCCTGAGTGGTCCTCCACGACGGCCAGCGAGAGGTCGATGCCGGCGCTGACTCCTGCCGAGGTGATCACTTTGCCGTCCTGCACGAAGATCGCGTCGTGCTCGACCCGCACGGCGGGGAAGAGCTGGGCGAGCTGCCGCGAGTGGCGCCAGTGGGTGGCGGCGCGACGGCCCTCCAGCAGGCCCGCCGCGGCCAGCAGGAAGGCTCCGGTGCAGACGGAAACCGTGCGCCGAGCACATGCGTCGAGCCCGCGCACGGTGTCCAGCAGTGCCTCGTCCTTGATCATGCCGCCCCAGTCCGGGCCCCCGGGAATGATCAGGACGTCGCTGGTCCCGTGCATGTCCGCCGCGGCCGAGTCGACTCCGAGACGGGTGCCTGCCGCAGTCGTCACCTCGTTGCCGTCGGCGGACACGATGTCCAGCCGGTAGTGGCCGCCGAATTCGTTCGCCGATGTGAACACCTCGATCGGACCGGTCACATCCAGTAGCCGGACACCCGGAAAGACGAAGACCGTCACCACGAGAGTGCCGGCGTCGGCGTGCTTGCGGTTCATCGGATGCCTTCGTACGTGCCACACGGACGGTGTCGATGCTAGACGCGGTGAGTTTGGAAAACAAACCGACTAGAATCGGTGTATGAGCGAAGCCCAGCCGCGTGCCTGCCCCATCACCGGGACCCTCGACCTCGTAGGAGAGCGCTGGTCACTTCTGGTGCTACGAGAGGTGTTCATGGGGGTCCGGCGTTACGCCGGCATCCTGGCCAACACGGGAGCTCCGCGAGACGTACTCACGAAGCGGCTGAGATCCCTGGAGGCCTCGGGGATCCTGGAGCGCCGCCGGTACCAGGACCGTCCTCCCCGTTTCGAGTACCACCTGACCTCAGCAGGGCAGGCTCTGGAACCCGTACTGATCGGTCTGCGCGAGTGGGGTCTGCGACATCTGGAGAACCCGCCCCCCGCGCCGCGGTTCCTGCACACGTGCGGTGCCGACGTGGAGACGCGGGTGGTCTGCGCCGAGTGCGGCGACGCCCTGGAGGGAGGCGGCCTGGTGACCGTTCTGGAAGTTGAAGATACCGGCGGTTCCGGCACCTGTACGAAGGCCGGCGGCCCCCGTGATCGCAGGGAGGGAACGGGTGGTTCCGCCGACTCGGCGCACCCGCTCGTCAAAAGCCCGTCCCGGTAGCTCGGTCCACGCTGTCGGGGGCCGCGGACGTACCGGTGCTACACCAGTCCGCTGCGGTACACCAGAAGCGCGATCTGCACTCGGTTGTTGAGATCCAGTTTGGTCAGGATGTGGGACACGTGTGCCTTGACCGTGGGGACGCTCATGTAGAGCGTGGCGGCGATCGCCGCGTTGGTCCTGCCCTCTCCGATCGCGACAGCCACCTCGCGTTCCCGCGGTCCCAGCTGGTCGAGCTGTGCCCTGGCGGTGTCCGCGCGTGACTGATCCGCACGTGGCGCGCTGGAGTCGGCGTCGGCTGACGAACCGGGGGCCGAGGGCTCGGTGGTCGTGACGACGTCGATGAGTTGGCGCAGTGCGCCGGGGGAGAGTACCGCCTCACCGGCGGCCGCCTTGCGCAGCGCGGCCACGATGTCCTCGGGCGCCGTGTGCTTAAGGAGGAAGCCCGCCGCGCCGGCCTGCAGAGCCCGCAGAACGTACCGGTCGGTGGTGAACGTGGTGAGCATGATGACGTCGGGCGGGTTCGCGCGGGCCCGGAGCAGCCGGGTGGCCTCGATGCCGTCCATGGTGGGCATGCGGACGTCCATGAGGATCAGGTCGGGCGCGTGCGCGTCGACCAGGGCGGCCACCTCCTGACCGTCGGACGCCTCGGCGACCACCAGAATGTCCTCCGCGGCCCCCAGCATCATGCGGAGTCCTGCGCGGACCAGCGGATCGTCGTCGGCCAGGAGCACGCGGATCGCACCGTTCTCCGTCATCCTCGCGTGCTCCACGGCAGCTGGGCGGTGACCAGGTGTGACCCCGAACCGCTCCCGTATGTCAGCTGCCCACCGGCAAGGGCGGCGCGTTCCGCCAGCCCGATGAGGCCCAGCCCGGCACCCATCGGAGGGACTCGCGGAGGGGGGTCCGGAAGTGCGTTGGCCACCTCCAGGCAGATCCCGTCGCCGGGCGACCCCGAGAGAACGACACGCACGTCCTCCTTCGGGGCGTGCTTCCGGGCGTTCGTGAGCGCCTCCTGAACGATCCGGTAGACGGTGCGGCTGGTGAAGTCGTTCAGCGACTGAGCCTGAGCCAGCCGCGTCTGAACGACGATGTCCATACCGGCCGCACGGTTCTCCTCGATCAAGGAGTTCAGGTCGCGGAGCGTGGGCTGGGGCGGTTCGGTCCGGACGCCGCCGTCCGGGGCGAGCGGGGTGCGCAGCACACCGAGCACCTGCTGCAGATCTTCCATGGCCTGGCGGGCACTGTGAGCGACCACCTCGGCCGCCTGCTTGATCTGATCGGCCGGTGCGTGCGGATTGAACACCAGCGCCCCGGCGTGCACGCTCAGTAGGGAGAGCCTGTGGGCCAGCACGTCGTGCATCTCGCGGGCGATAACCTCACGCTCACGGCGACGGGCCTGTTCTGCGCCGAGGAGGCTTTCCCGCTCGGCGCGCGCGGCGCGTTCGCGCAGCCCTCGCACGAAGAGACCCCAGCCGACCGATCCCGTCACGAGCAGGGCGCCGGTCACCGCGGCAGCCACATGCGAGGAGTCGAGCCTTCCCTGCACCGCGAGACAGACCGGAATCAGGAGGAGGCCCAGGGCGGCCACCCTGCGCGTGGTGCGGGTGTCGCAGACGGCCGCGACGGTGAAGAGCGCGATCGCCGCGGCGGGGGCCACCGGCAGGACCGTGCACAGAAGGGTCGAGGTGACCGCGACTGCCACCGGCCTGCCGCGTCGCCACCACAGCAGCACGCACGCCGCCACGGGCAGCAGCAGCCCGCTGAGGTCGAGGACCGACAAGCCGGGTGCGGTGATGACCAGGCCGCGGCGGGTTGTGAGCGGGGGGTACAGCCACAGCCCGGACCGCTGCGCGTACAGGGAGCTGAGCACCGTCAAGGCGGCCGCGGCGCCGACGGCCACCGCGTCGCGCAGCAGGGTTCGCCTGTCGCGGCGCCGGTTCGTCTGATTCACAGTTACGCAACCTACGCCGGACGAAGGGGCGGGTGCGACTCCCGCCGGGTCTGCCGCAGCAGTCCTAGACCAAGGTATAGGGCACTTCGCGGCGGGAGCTTCCCGCACCGGCCGGTCGTCGACTTTCTGCTGAAGCGGAGACCAGGAGGACGTGCGATGGTGCGCGCACGGTCAGCCCTTCTGGACAGGCGTGTACTCACGTGCCGCGCCCTGCGGCACGAGCCGTCGGGGGCCGCCTGACGCCACGATCGCCGATCCGGCGGCCGGCATGCCACGGCTTCGGCGCCGCGCCAGGATCTTCGCCACGACCAGCGCCGGCACGCCCACCGCGATGAGCGTGGCGGCGCCGACCAGGCCGGTCGAGTGCACGAACCGGGTCGCTGCCGCGCCGGCGTAGTAGCCGAGCAGCACGCTCCCCGTACCCCAGACCACCGAGGCCGCGGTGCTGTAGACGAGGTAACGACGGTAGGGCATGCCAGAGAAGCCGGCCGCGTACGGCAGAAACGTACGGACGAAGCCTATGAACTTCCCGGTGAACACCGCGGCTCCGCCATGGCGTCGCAAGAACGCCGAGGTGCGTCCGCTCCGGGTGCCGCCCGAGAACCTCCGGCCCGGGCGCCGACGGGGCTGCCGCGCGCACCGTCGGCCCAGTGCGTAGCCGAGGTTGTCGCCGGTCACGGCCCCGGTGATGACGACGGCCGCGAGCAGGGGCCCGTTCAGATCACCACGGCCGGCGATCGCGGAGGCGATGAGCACAGCGGTTTCGCCGGGTATCAGCAGCCCTACGAAGGCGCTGGTCTCGGCGGCGGTCAGGATGAACACCACTGCGTACGACCACCACCCCGCGGCCTCGATCCAGCTGGTCGGCTGCACGGCCGTCACCCCGCCTGTCGTAGCGGCGCGAGCCCGCGGGACCCGCGATCCTCAGCCCCCTGCCGGAGAGCCGGCCGTGGCGTCTTCGCTCGTTCCGGCGGATCCCAGGGCCCTGGCGTGGGCAGACTCCGGAGACTCCTTCGCTGGAGGCATCCCGCCGCCCACCAGCTGCACAACGGGACGACGGCGCCCCACACCGCAGCGAGCTCGTGATGGGGGAGGGTCAGGACGGATCCGGCGACGCCGATCAGTGCCACCACGACGACGCTGATACGCCGACGGACGGCCGGGATGCAGGCGACCGCTGCCAGAGTCACGAGAAGGTACAAGCCCGTGAAGACACCCGGCAGTGCGACGTACTCATGGAGCAGCAGCCCCTCCCGCGCCGGAAGGTTCTGCACTGTGGAGGAGCCCGCGTAGACCAGTCCGGACACGCAGGACAGGAGCAGCGCGACCGCTGCGCGGGCATAGACGGATGGCCGTCGGCGGGCGAGCCACAGGAGGGTCAGCGCGATGACGGGCCAGGGTGCGACCGCAGAGATCTCGTCCATCACGCGCGCCGTGCCGGTTCGGCCGGGGCACCGGGAGCGAGCTCCGAGAGAGAGCCCGGGATGCGCGTGGGATGCGGGAGCGTGATTGCGCCCACTTCGGTCCATCGCGCCCACGGACTCCTGAGTACGGTCCGTCCGCGCCTCTTGTGAACGGAGACGACTGTGCCGCCCATTGCGAGCTCTGGCTCGCGGACGGAAGTCCGTGCCTGCGTGGCGTGGTTTCCCACGGCCGATCACCCCATTTGGTTGATGCGTGAACGATACGCTATTTGCTTGACGAGACAAATACATTCCCCTGTGTCGCCGCGCGCCCGTGCCGTGCGGCCGTCGTGACCCTGTTCGGCTCAGAGGTTCTGTGCCGCAGCGAGGTGGGCGCGCAGCGTTGCGGTGACGCTCCTGACTGCTGCGGTCTGCTCGGGTGAGAGCGGGGCGATGAACAGCTCCCGGACGGCCAGCAGGTGGGGGAGTGAGGCCCGGCGCAGGGCTCGCTCGCCCTCTTCGGTGAGTACGACCTCGGCGCCCCGGCTGTCGGCGACGCACTCGTCACGCCAGATGAGCCCCCGGCTCTCCATGCGGCGGAGGTGATGGGAGAGCCGACTGCGTTCCCAGCGAATGGCGGCGGCGAGATCCGACGAGCGCAGTCGGCGGCCATGCTCCTCGCTCAGTGTCAGCAGTACCGAGTGGTCGCCCGGAGACAGCGTGGAATCCCTCTGCAGTCGCGACGCGAGCTCGGATCGCAGCGCTTCAGCGGTTTCGATGTAGTCCCGCCAGATCCGCAGTTCGTCGACGGTGGGGTACGTCCTGCTCTGCGTCACTGCGAGCCACCTCTCTAGTTGACGTGTCAATCATATGGTGCATACTTGCGGTGTCAATTAAATTCCGTTCCGGGTGAACAGACCCGCCCGACCCCCGCAGAGGAGGAGATCATGACGGTCAGTACCTTCGAGTTCGGACTCAACTCGTTCGGGGATGTGGCAACGGACGCCGGCGATCGTGTTCTCGAGGACGCCGAGACCGTACGACTCCTCGTCAAGGAGGCCAAGCTCGCCGAGGCCTCGGGAGTGGACGTCTTCAGCCTCGGGGAGCACTACAGGCCGGGGCACGTGGACAGCGCCACACCTGTACTGCTCTCTGCCATGGCCGCGGCAACCGAACGCATACGTCTCGGAACGTCTGTGACGGTTCTGAGCACCAACGATCCTGTCCGGCTCTACCACGACTTCTCCACGCTCGACGCCGTGTCGGACGGCCGTGCACAGCTCGTGCTCGGCCGCGCCTCCGCAACGGAATCGTTCCCCTTGTTCGGTTACGACCTCGCCGACTACGAGCAGCTCTTCGAGGAGAAGCTCGAACTCTTCATGCGGCTGCAGAACGAGGAAGCCGTGACGTGGCGAGGCGCCACGCGCGCCCCCCTCGACAAGCAGCTGCTCCGCCCCCGGATGCGCACCGGTGGCATTCCCACCTGGATCGGGGTGGGCGGCAGTCCCCATTCCGCCGTCCGGGCCGGCCGCTACGGCCTGCCCCTGATGCTGGCCGTCGTCGGCGGACGCCCCCAGCGTTTCGCCGGTCTTGTCGACCTCTTCCAGAAGACGCTCCAGCAGGCGGGCCACGCCCCGCAACCGGTCGGTCAGCACTCACTGGGACTCATCGCCGACACCGACGAGGAGGCGGCCGAAGCCTGGTGGCAGTACTGGGGACCGGTCTCGAAGGCACTCGCGGAGGAGCGCGGCTTCTACAAGCCGACCCGTGAGCGTTACGAGGTCGAGAGGGAGAGCGGCGCGCTCTTCGTCGGCTCTCCCGACACCGTCGCCCGAAAGATCGCCAGGGTGGCCCGCGACCTGCACCTGAGCCGCTTCGACCTCAAATACGACATCATGCACCTGCCGCTCCAGGCCCGCGCTCGCACGATCGAGCTGCTGGGACAGGAAGTGGCCCCACGTGTGCGTGCAATTCTCAACAAGGAGTCCGCACATGTCTGATCTTGTTCTCGGCCTGGACACGTTCGGCGATCTGCCCGACGACGACCACGGCGTGCCCGTCTCGCACGCGAGATCGATCCGCCAGACCGTCGAAGAAGCCGTCCTGGCGGACGACATCGGCGTCGACGTCCTCGCACTGGGTGAGCACCACCGCCCCGAGTACTCGGTGTCGACGCCGGAGACGGTCCTCGCCGGAATCGCGACCCGCACCAAGCGCATCCGTCTGTCCTCCGGCGTGACCGTCCTGAGCTCCGACGACCCGGTCCGGGTGTTCCAGCGCTTCGCGACGGTCGACGCGCTCTCCGACGGGCGGGCCGAGGTCATCCTCGGCCGGGGCTCCTTCACCGAGTCCTTCCCTCTGTTCGGCTATGACCTCGCCGACTACGACGTGCTCTTCGAAGAGAAGCTCGACCTCTTCGTGCGGCTGCTCCAGGAGAAGCCCGTCACGTGGCAGGGCACCGTCCGAGAGCCCCTGGACAACGCGGAGGTGTTCCCTCCGACCGAGTCCGGCCACCTGCCCACCTGGGTCGGAGTCGGCGGTTCACCCCAGTCGGTCGTCCGCACCGCACGGCACGGGCTTCCCCTGATGCTCGCCATCATCGGCGGATCCTTCGAGCGCTTCGGCCCCTACATCGACCTGTACGAGCGAGCGGCGGCGCAGTTCGGCACCACCGCGCATCCGGTCGGGATGCACTCGCCCGGGTTCGTGGCCGACACCGACGAAGAGGCCCGAGAGGTGCACTGGCCCGGCTACCGCGCCATCCGTGACCGCATCGGCGCACTCCGAGGCTGGCCCCCGCTGCGCCGCGAGGAGTACGAGGCGGAGATCGAGCACGGCTCCTTGTACATCGGCTCGCCGGAGACGGTCGCGCGAAAGATCGCCCACGCGGTCCGCGGCCTCGGGGTCGGCAGGTTCGACCTCATCTACACCGCCGGTCCCCAGCCGATCAGTGCCCGTCTCCGCGCGGTCGAGCTCTACGGCACCAAGGTCATCCCCATGGTCCGCGACATCCTCGCCGGCTGAATTCGAGACAGGAGACGTCATGGACATCGAAAGCGTCCGCACCATCGGCATCCTCGGCGCCGGAAAAGTGGGAACCGTCCTGGCCAGGCTGGCCCTTGCCGCCGGATACCGGGTTCTTGTCGCAGGATCGGGGTCACCCGACGACATCGCTCTGACGGTCGAGGTCCTGGCCACAGGTGCGGTCGCCGTCACCGCAGCGGAGGCCGCAGCGGAGGCGGACGTCGCGGTCCTTGCGCTTCCTCTCGGTAAGTACAAGAGCATTCCCGTCGAGGCCTTGAGGGGCAAACTGGTCATCGACTCGATGAACTACTGGTGGGAAGTCGACGGCGTGCGAGAGGACTTCACCGGGCCCGGCGTTTCGACCAGTGAGATCGTCCAGGAGTTCCTGCCGCACTCCCGTGTGGTCAAGGCGTTCAATCACATGGGCTACCACGACCTCGAGTCCGAGGCCCGGCCCGCCGGTGAGCCTGGGCGCAAAGCGATCGCCGTCGCGGGTGACGACCTCGACGACAGGGCCGTCGCCGCTCTGATCGTGGACAACCTGGGCTTCGAACCGGTTGCCGCCGGTTCCCTTGCCGACGGCATTCGCCTGCAACCGGGAACCGAGGCCTTCGGAGCCAACGTCAGTGCCGAAGAACTGCGTTCCATGCTTGACCGCTTCTCCACTCCGGAGCACGGGAAGGCAGGGCTCGGCGACGCCAAGTCCGCTGCCTCTGTGGGCAACTGACGCCACGCGGCGCGACCTCCTGCCTAAGAACCCCGATCGTCGTGGCGAGTGCGGCGGTGCCTGGCCCGGTTGCGCAGGGAAACCCGGGCGCTCGTGGCGCAGGCAGCCGTGGCGATGCCACTGCTTGGCTTCTCGATGCGTTCGGGTTCTCGATGAGTCCCTCGTCGTGAACGGGCGCCGGCGTCTGTGGGCCGTAGGAGGTGGGGGCTCCGGGGCGGGCACGGGATCAGCCTGCCGTGTCCGCAGTCGTGCCGGCAGCCGTCTCGGGCGCGAGGGAGCGGATGTGAGGTATCGGTGAGGGCAGGAGCCAGAGCAGGGACATGACTCCGCCGAGTGCGGCGACGAAGAGAGTGGCCCTCAGCCCGATACCGGTGGCCAGGAGGCCGCCGGCGACCGCGCCGACAGGCCGTATCCCGTAATTGATCGTGCTGAAGGCGCCGGCTATGCGGCTACGCAGGCCGTCGGGGATCACGGTGGTCTGAAGGGCGTTGAGGTTGACGTCGAACAGCATGACACCGACGCCGGAAAGAAACTCGGACGCGGCCAAGGCTCCGGCGCGGAGCCACAAGGGACCGCCCGCGGCCGCCGCGACGGCGACCGGCGCGGGGAAGATCACCGCGCCCAGAGCGATGCTGCGCCCGACGCCTATCCGTCGCGACACCCTCGGAGCCAGCAGGGCACCGAGGAGGGAGCCCGTGGCGCCGATGCCGAACGCGAAACCGATGACGCCCGCGGACAGTCCGAGGTTCCGGCTCGCGAACAGCACGACCAGCCCACTGCCCGCGAGGAAGGTGAAGAAGTTGACGGTCGCCGCGCATCCCAGGCAGGCCCGCAGTACCGGGTGACGGACGACGAGCACCAGTCCCTCCCTCGCGCGCCGCAGAAGAGGGGGTGCCGCTCCGCCGGTTTCCGCCGGCGGCTCGTCGACCGCCACGCGACCGATCAGGAGGGCCGAGACGAGGAAGGTAATTGCGTCGACGACGAGGGTGACGGGAGCGGTGAGGATCTGGATCAGAGCGCCGCCGATGGCCGGGCCGGCGACGTACGACACGGATCGGCTGGCGCTGATTTTACTGTTGGCGTCGACGTAGGACGCGCGTGGTACGAGGCTCACGAAGAACGGCGGATAAGACGTGTTGAACAGTACGCCCGCCGCACCCGTGAGCCACGCGACGGCATACAGCTGACCGAGCGTCACCACCCCCCACACGTATGCCGCGGGGATGCTCAGCAGTGTGGCTGCGCGTAGCAGGTCGGCAATGATCATCAGACGGCGTTTGCGGGCCCGGTGGTCGACCCAGGCACCCAGAAAGACCGCGAGCAGGTTCGGGGCCCAGACGAGTGCGGTCAGCCACGCGACCTGATTGGCTGAAGTGTTCAGGGCGCTGACGGCGATCAGGGGCAGGGCCAGTTCGGTGATCCGGTCGCCGAACTGCGAGACCGTGTTACCGGCCCAGAAGCGGCGGAACCGTTGGTCCCGCCACAGCGATATCGCAGAGGCCGACCCTGAACCCTTCACGAGGCCTGCCCGCCCTGCTCCCTCGTACCCTCGGGCAGGACATAGCGCAGCAGCTGGACGCCACGGGCGTCGGGCTGCCGCTCGGCCGGGGGGCGGGTGACGTACGGCGCGAGGACGCGCTCGATCCCGTCCTCGATGGCGGCGAGTTCCTCGGCGGACACGACGAGGCGGGTGGTGGCCAGCCCGGCGAGCTCGCGCCACGCCGGATCCAGTTCCGGCTCCACCTCGGCGGCCCACCGGTTCGGCAGGTCTGCGTGACGCTGGAACATCTGCTGCGACAGCACCCGCGCGGCTGACCGGCCCTCCTCATCCGCCGGGTCCTGCGGAGCCTTGAACCGGAAGCCGCGTGCCACCGCCTCCCACCTCCGTTGACGGCGGTCCGAGCCGGGCTCGCTGTCGCGGACCAGCCCGAAGCCGGCCAGGTGCCGTAGGTGCCAGCTGGTCACCGACGGCGTCGCTCCCACGTCGGGCGCGAGCTGTGTCGCGGTCGCAGGTCCGTGTCTTCCCAGCTGGTCAAGGATTGCCAGCCGTACCGGATGCGCCAACGCCCGCATCGCTTGCGGATCGCTGATCTCGAAATCGCCCAGGCGATTGTGGGAGTCCATGACGTGAGAGTGTCCTCTTGCAATATGTGAGAGTCAAGTCTCATATCGCTCGGGCGGGTTGGCCGGTGCTGCGCCCGTGGGTGCGTGGAGCGGGTGACTTCGCGCCAGGCGCACGACCCCGGACTCGTCCCGCCGCGGGCAGTGGGCGGAGGTCAACGCCTTCGCCCGACGGTTCTCGTGCTGACAGGGGAGCGGCGCGAGCGACCAGGGAGCGAGACATATTTGCTTGCGTCGGCAACTACGTGTTTCATTGTCCCGGAACAGAAACGCGGCACCGGGGATGGGGCATCGCCCGGTCGGCGAGTGGCCAGCAGGCCGGAACCTGCATCCGGGGGCGGTGCGACGCCTGGTGCCAACTGTCAGCTGCCAACTGGCGGCTGCCAACTGTCAATCGGAGTTGAAGATCATGAGTTTCTCACTGACAGACGTGGATGCCGACGATCCGATCTGGACCAAGCGCGGTGCGGTCTATGTGCCGTCAGGCCGCGGTCCGACGGTGTGGGGTGCCAATGACGTCTACACCGTCAAGATCACTGGTGAGCAGACCAAGGGACGGCTTGGGTTCATCGAGGCGACTGTTCCCGCGGGTGGCGGCCCCGACCCTCACGCCCACACGCGGGAGGACGAGTCGTTCTACCTGATCGACGGTGAGCTCGAGTTCGTCGACGGTGACCACACCTTCACCGCAGTCGCGGGAGATTTCATCTACGTGCCCGAGGGAATCCGTCACGGCTTCAAGAACCGGGGCAACCACGCGGCGAAGCTGCTGTTCATGTACACGCCTGCTGGTCTGGAACAGCTCATGCTCGACCACAGCACACCGGTCCGCCCGGGGGAGACGCCGCCCCCGACCGACGATGAGATGACCGCCCGGGCGGTTCAGGTGATCCGGGAGTCGGAAACCATCTGGCTGTCGCAGTCCTGACTGGTCATCAGGAAGGGAATTGACTCCTCGGCTGCGGACGAATCGCGACGGCACGGTTCGCCGAAGTGCGCACACCCGCCCCCGCCGCGACAGCCGGACGTGCTGCGCGGCGGGTCGGTCATTTCGCGAGCCCGGTCTGCACGTTGACGTCCCGGCGGGTGCGGAGTCGTCCGTCTGGAGCGCGGACGGGACGAGTTGTGCGTGCCGCCCGGCGCAGAGGATCTGCGGGGTGCGGGAGGACGGCAGCCGACAGAGGTCGTTTCCGTCGACAGCATGTGGCTTCAAACCGGGAGACGGAGCAACAGGGCCTCTGCTACGGTGCGTCGATGTCACCGATCAGGCAGGTCCAGGTCACCTTCGACTGTGCAGAACCCGCCGGCCTCGCCGGGTTCTGGTGTGAGGTGCTGGGGTACGTCGTACCGCCGATCCCGAAGGGGTTCGCCAGTTGGGAGAACTACCACCACTCGCTGCCGCCCGAGGATCAGGTCATCTACTTCGCATGCAGCGATCCCTCGGGTGCGGGCCCGCGCCTGCTCTTCCAGCGTGTGCCCGAAGGGAAGATCGTCAAGAACCGGGTGCATCTCGACGTGCGCGCCGGCACCGGACTCGTGGGTGAAGAACGCCTTGCCGCGCTGGAAGCCGAATGCGCACGACTGGTCGCGCTCGGTGCGGTACACGTGCGAACGCTGCTTGCCGATGACGACAACGAGTCGTGCATCCTGATGCAGGACATCGAAGGAAACGAGTTCTGCCTCGACTGAGCGCCTTGGCGACGGCAACGCGTCCGCGATGACCGTGGGGCCGACAGCGGCCATCGCGCGCCGGACGGGTCCCACGCCTTGGGGTCGTGGTGGTTGCCGGGCGTCAGCCGACGGCGATGGCGAGTCGGGCGGTGGCCTCCCCGTAAGGACGTGAAGGGCGACGGCCGCTGGGCAGGAGTCCTCGCGCGAGGACGGGGCCTGGCGTACCGCTCCTGACCGGTCGGCAGGTCGTGGTCGTCCGACGGCCGGGGGCTGTTCGGGCCGCGAAGACGCCCTGTGCCGCCCTGTGTGCTACGCCTCGGTGCGGCCCAGCAGCTTCTGCATGGCGGGCACCGCCAGAGTCCTGCTCTTCAGCGCGGCCGTCGCCCGGTTGCCGAGCACGAGGGCGTCGCGTCCGAGCGTCGGCAGCAGCGTGGTGCCGCCCTCGGACCCGAAGGGTACGGAGAAGATGCGCATCGGCGCCGGTTTGTAAGGGCGCGGACTGCCCCCGTGCTTGCTGTTGTCCAGGTACGTGCGGATGTTGTGAGCGGCCGCCTCGCCCTGCGCGATGGCGGAGGGGCTGAGTTTTGCCTCAGAGACGTTGTTGACGTCACCGATCGCGAAGACGTCCCGCTGTCCCAGCACCCGCAGGTGCGTGTCCACCGCGATGTGGCCGCTCTCGTCGAGCCATGCTCCCAGGCCCGCGAGCCGGAGCCACAGGGTGTTGGGGGTGGTACCCGTCGTCCAGAACACCACATCGGCGCCGAAAGGGGTGCCGGTCTGGTCACGCAACTGCATGCCGACGCCACCGGCGGAAGAGACTACGGTGTCGAGCAGGACCCTCACGTCGTGCTGCTCCAGCCAGGACTTCGCTCGCCGGCCCATCCGGCCGGTGCCGTGGTTCGAGAGCAGTCTGGGGCCGGAGTGTGCGAGGGTCACGGTGGCACCGGGGTTGGCCTTGCGCAGTTCCGCCGTCAGTTCCACCCCCGAGGGGCCACCCCCGATGACCAGCATGCTGCGCGCCTCCGCGGCGCGGCGCTGGTGGTTCCGGAAGGAGAACGCCGCCTCCTCGACGGTGTGTCCCGTGAAGCGTGCGGGCTCCTGGTAGTCGGCGCCGGTCGCGAGCACCAGTACGTCGTACGGCACTCGGTGCCCCGTCGCGAGAACCACCTGACGCTCCGCCGTCGCTATGCCAACGGCCTTGTTCCGTACGACACGGCCGTTGGCCAGGAGGGAGTCGTACGGAATGAAGGGGGCGTACGTCCAGTTCTCGTCGGTGCTTGCCCGCAGTGAGGCGACGCGGTGGAAGAACGCGTCCTTGAGGTCGATCAACGTGACGTCGACGTCAGCGTCCAGCTGGCGGGCCAGGCGTATTCCGGCATACCCCCCCGCCGATGATGACGGCCCGTCGCGTGGTCGTGCCCATGGCCATGATCAACTCACTTCTTTCCACTGGTGCTGGCTGCTCGTGATCAGAGATGCGGTGCCACTCGTGTGCGGAGGGCGCCCCTCATTGCACGCCTGACGAGGGCTTTTTGGTTCAAGGGTCGGGTCCTGGCAGCTCCGAACCCGCACGATGTGTAAGAAAAGCGTAGATTTCGTGTGTGTGGGGCGCACAATAGGCACGCCTCAAGCGGGGCCGCCGGTGCGCCGCGTGCGGGGTGCTCCGTGGTCTCGCCCGCTGCCTGGGCCCGTCGACGCACCGCCCGCCGCAGGATGCCGCTCGTTGCGGGCTCTCGGTCGTTGACGGAGGAGCTCTCCGGACTGCGGCGTCGACGCACTCCCGGCGTGACGCGACCGCGCTGGGCGGATACCCGCGGAATGCTTCCGGAATGGGAGCGGGGTGTCGAGCGTTCACAGACAAGACGGCCGGTCGTCTATTGTTCTGGACGTAGGTCGCCGACAAGAGCCGGCCGTACAGCAGGCGTCACTCGTCGCGCTCAGGCGACCGGGCGCCTCACCAGCAGCGGATTCCGCAGGGACCGCAGCCCTCGAAGACCAGGAGATCAAATCATGCGTGTCGAAATGTGGACCGATGTCGCCTGCCCGTGGTGCTACGTCGGCCGGGAGCACTTCAACAAGGGGCTCGCCGACTTCGCACATCGTGACCGGGTAGAGGTGGTGCACCGGTCGTTCGAGCTCAACCCGCGGGCTGAGAACGGCACCGTGCCGATCATCGACGCGGTCGCGGCACAGTACGGGCGTACCCACAAGCAGCAGGTCGACCGGGAGCACCAGGCGGCCGCCATGGCGAACGCGGTGGGCCTGGAGTTCCGCATCGGCGGACGCGTCTTCGGGAACACCTTCGACCTGCACCGCCTCGGTCACTACGCCAGGACCCGTGGTCTGCAGGGCAAGTTCCTGGATCTCGCGTTCAGGGCCAACTTCGCGGAGGAGCGCTCCGTCTACGACCACGAGACCGTGGTGGATCTGGCCGTCGAGGCGGGACTGGACGAGTCCGAGGTGCGGGAGGTGCTCGCCGACCCCAAGCGGTTCGCCGATGAGGTGCGAGCCGATGAGCGACGCGCCACAGAGGTGGGTGTGAGTGGCGTGCCCTTCTTCGTTCTCGGCGGACGTTACGGCGTCAACGGTGTCCAGTCGCCCGCGTCCTTCACCCGCGCCCTGGAGCAGGCGTGGGCGGACCAGCCGGCGGCTTAGCGGTATCGGGGCCGGTCGTCGGCCGGGCTCGCCGGAGCGTACCTGCTCCGCTCCGGCCCCGGCCGCCACCCGGTGCGATCGTCGCCGAGCGTCACCCGAGGTTCGGGCGGAGAGCCATCTCCATCGTCGAGGTGAGCTGCCTCTGGAACGCTCCTGCCCGGGGATAGTGTTCCAGGGCGCGGACGAGCGCAGGCAGCAGGTGACGCTGGGCGCTCACCCATTCCGCCGCGTCGGCGCGTCCCCGGAATTCTTGGGGGTGGACGCCCGGACGAGGTGGCGGCAGGATCAGCGTCCTGCGGTGCGGTGCCAGCAGGGCGGTCGCGGCGTCGGCGCTGTACACGTAGTGCTCGAACATTCTGGCGCGGGTCTCGGAACGGGTGGTGCTCGCGTCCAGCGCCGAGCTCAGGTCGTCCGCGAAGGCGCGCAGCAGTTCGTGGCAGGTGTAGCGCCCCGGGGCATGTTCGACGAGCAGATGGTGGTCGGCCAGTTCGGCCAGGTTCTTGCGTGTGACGAGCAAGTCGGTGTCTGCGAGGCTGGCGGCTGCCCTGAGAGTGATCTCGCGTGAGGGGTGCTGACTCAGTGCTCGGAACAGATGCGCCCCACCCACGCTTAGCTCCTCGTACGAGCGCTGGAACACACTTCGGGCATCCGTCCGGGAGTCGCCGCTGAACAAGGCGACAAGCCCGTCGCGTAGTTCGGCCGCAAGCGTGGTGAGGGAGGGCCGAGGTCCCGTGAGCGCGCGGGTCCCGACCACGGCCAGCGCCAACGGCAGCCCCCCGCACAGTTCGACGATCTCGTCGGCGGGAGCCCGCTCGGCCCTGATCCGGGCGGCGCCGAGGCGGCGCTCGAGCAGTTGCATGCTTTCCCGCGGAGGCATGGGGTCGAGACTGAGAAGCTCGGCGTAGTGAGTGACGGCGAGCCCATCCAGCTTTCTGCGGCTGGTGACCACAGCAAGGGAGCCCGGGGTCGTCGGCAGCAGAAGCCGCACCTGCTCGCAGTTCGCCGCGTCGTCCAGGACCAGGAGCAGACGGCGGCCCGCCAGCGCACTTCGGTAGACGGAGCCGAGCGCGGCGGCATCCAGGTCACCCCCGCCCCGCCCGACCCCCAGCGCGTCCAGTACCGCGGTCATGGCCTGTGCCGAGTCCAGGCGGTGCCCGTCGGGATGGTGCCCCCGCAGATCCACGTAGATCTGTCCGTCCGGAAAGCGGTCTGCGGCCAGGTGAGCACAGCGCACGGCCAACGTCGTCTTTCCCACTCCGGCCATTCCGCAGATCGCGACGGCTGCCGCCGGTGCCTCGCTCCCGGAGCCCTTCGGTACGAGGTCCAGAATCCGGTCGGACACCTCATGGCGGCCCACGAAAGCGGTGGGGTTCGCGGGCAGATGCGGTGGAACCTGCGGTGGCTTCGCCCGTTGAGCTCGCTCTTTCGTGCGCTGAGCACATCCGTGCTGCAGGAAGTGCCGCCTCGCGGCGCGCAGAGCGGGGCCGGGCTCGACGCCCAGTTCATCGGCGAGTGTGCGGCGGATGCCCTCGAACTGTTTCAGGGCCTCGGCCTGGCGGCCGGTGGCGGCCAGGGCCGCGATGATGCGGGTGTGGATCGCTTCGTCGAACGGGTGATCCTCGACGGCGGATCGCAGGACGGACAGGACCTCCTCCGTCAACGCCGGTGCGGCGCGCAGAACGACGTCGGTCGCCTCCTTGGCCGTCGCGACGAATTCGTGCCCGACGGACGTGAATACCGGATGCCATGCCACGGGTGTGCCGTCGGCGACCACGGGACTGCGCCACAGCCGGAGAGCCTCGATGAAGTCCGTCGCGGCTTGTGCGGGATCGCCGCTCTGCGCTGCGAGCCGGGCTCGTGCACGAAGATCGCGGAAGCGCAGGAGGTCGGAGGTCGACGTGTCGGCCAGAAGGCGGTAGCCGTCGGCGGCCCGTGACAGGTGTTCCGCGTCGGTCCGGCTGCGCAGGCCAGGTTCCAGTATCCTCCGCAGTGCGCCGATGTGGCGGTGCACCACGTTCACGGCGCTGGCCGGCGGCTCGTCGTCCCACAGGACGTCCACGGCGTCGCTCAGAGAAACGGGACCGGGCGCGCGCAGCAGCAGGAGTGACAGCAACGCCAGCCGCTTGGGAGGTCCCACATCGAGCTCGCTGTCCCCGCGCATCGCCCGTACCGTGCCGAGGATGGAATAGCGCACCGTCGCGTCCCTGGTCCCGTGGCCGTCCTTCACCTGGCACCCCCTCCCGCGTCCGCGACTTGTCCACTGCCTGCCCCGGGGGCCGAGGGCGACGCGGGGACGGGCGGCCACGCATCCGTCGCCCGCCGGTGCGGCCGCCGACACACCGGTGAGAGGAACGCCGTCGCGGATCGAAGCGGCGAGCGCACCGGACTCACCGGACCCGCGCGGTCGGTCGATTCCGAGGTACAGCGATGTACCGGCGAAGGCCGAATGGCGTGCCTCACGAGGCCAGCTGCTTCCGGACCCGCGGAGCCACCTCGTTGCCGAAGAGTTCGATGGTGGTCATGCGAGCCTCGTGCGAAAGCCCCTGCATTCCGTACTTGAGGTCGAAACGACTCGCGTGGAGCTCCCGGAGGGTGGTGACGATCTTTTGCGCCACCGTCTCCGGCGAGCCGACGTAGAGGGCGCCTCCCGGACCGACATCGGCCATGAAGTGCTCGAAAGCCGGGGGGCGGAAACCCCGTTGCTGCGCCATCTCACGGACGGCCTTCTCGTAGTGGGGCCAGAATTCGTCGATCGCTTGTTCGTCGGTCTCGGCCACATGCCCGGGACTGTGCACGCCGATGGGCCGGTCCGGCATGTCGAACCGGCCGAGAGCTTCGCGGAAGAGCTGCCCGAGGGGGGCGAACCGCGACGTCGGGCCACCGATGATGGCGAGCATGAGCGGGAACCCGTAACGGGCCGCGCGCACCACGGACTGCGGATTCCCGCCTACGCCGATCCACGTCGGGATCGCGCCGTTCTCACTGTGCGGATAGACAGGCTGGTCGTCGAGCGGGGGCCGGGTTCTGCCCGTCCACGTGACGGGCTGTTCCTTGCGGAGTTCGGCGAACAGGTTCACCTTCTCCTCGAACAGGACCTCGTAGTCGGCCAGGTCGTAGCCGAACAGAGGGAACGACTCCGTGCTCGAGCCCCTGCCGAGAATGACCTCGGCGCGACCGTTCGATACCGCGTCGAGCGTCGCGTAACGCTGGTAGACCCGGACGGGGTCGTCCGAACTTATGACGGTCACGCCAGATCCGAGCCGTATACGAGAGGTCCTCGAAGCGATGGCTCCGAGGATCACGTCCGCCGCGGATATGGGCATCCAGTCGGTGTGGTGTTCGCCCACGGCGAAGTGGTCGAGCCCCGTCGTGTCCGCGAGTATTCCCTCGTCGACGAGGTTGCGGATCGACTGGCCGTGTGAGAGCGGTCGTCCCTCGGAGTCGTCGGAGACATCACCGAAGGTGTCGAGACCGAGCGTGATCGGATGCCCACCCGCAGGTGGGGGCGCCTGACTGGTCATGGGGAGGGCTCTCGTTCGAACTGACAGTGAAGGGGTACGGACCCGATGCCGGCCCGGCGGAGGCTGGATGCTGAATTACAAGCCAAGTAAAGAACAAGACTAATTGTTCTGTCAAGGAGGAGCCTGGGGGTGCCAGGTCCCTTGTGACGATGGTGGGCTGCGTCAGGAGCGCAGATTCACCCAGGTTCCGTGTGCCGCCACGCGAAGCATCGACGACAGACCGGCCTCGTCGAAGGCCAGCTCGATGTCGGACAGTCCTTCGGAGAAATGTGTCCAGCCGTCGTAGTGCGCCGGCACGACGAGCTTCGCGTCCAGGACGGCCGCGGCCGCCGCGGTCCGCCTGCTGTCCATGGAGAGAGGGCGACCGCCGAACTTGGCGGGGACTCGCGCCGCTCCCGCGTGCAGCAGCGCCGCACCGATGTCCGGAACGCGCCGGGATACTTCCACCACGGTGCGGATGGAGGCGTTGTCGCCGCTGATGTAGAGCGTCGGCAGCCCCTGGCCGGACAGGACGAATCCGGTGACCTCGCAGTTGACGAAGCCGTCGGCGTCCCGCTCGCCGTCCTCCGGGCCGTGCACCGCCGGCACCGCGAGGATGTCGAGTTCCCCACGTCCGTCCCTCCGTCGCACGGAGTGGCTGGACCACGGAGCCAGACCGATCGCAGGCGGACCGATCCGCCCGGCCGAGAGGGGGCCGGAGAGGACCAGTGGCGCGCTCCCGGCGAACGTGCGCCCGCGATCGTCGAAATTGTCGGGGTGCAGGTCATGGCTGACGAGTACCAGGTCGACGGAACCGAGGGCACCCTCGCTGACGGCCGGGCCGGTCGTCTTGGTGAGATAGCCGTGGGGGCCGGGCTCGTCGAACGTCGGATCACTGACGATGCGCAGACCTCCCATGTCGATGACGGCTGTCGGGCCTCCCAATACGGTTACCGCGCAGGTCTGCCTTGCCAGTTCGGTGGTCGTCATGTGCACCCTCACGTTCGCGCTCTCGTCTGCTTCGTGTGCGTTGTACGTCCATGATTCCCGCGCGGCAGGCGGATTGCCCGGCGAACGGGATCGCCTCGTGCCGGTCGCGCACACGATCGGCACCCTACTGCCGAGGGCGGCCGAGTGATGCGTTCGCGCGCGTCGTCGCCTCGTCCGGGCGGATGAGGCCGGCCACGCGCACGTGGCGGCCACCAGTGGCCGGTACACGTCACGAGAGGTCCGGATGTGGTGCCGGGCGGCACCTGCCGCCCGGCGCCACCGCTGTCTCAGGCTGCGGCGTCCAGCACGACGCGGAAGCGGGCCTCACCCGACAGCATGCGCTCGTAGGCTTCGGGCGCCTGGGCGAAGGGCATGACCTCGACGCTGGGGCGGATGCCATGGGCGAGGCTGAACGCGAGGTTGTCCTCGTTCTCGATGGAGGTACCGGTCAGGCTGCCGACGACCGAACGCGTACCGAAGATCAGGTCGGGGGTAGCGATGGTCAGCGGGTCGGGAGCCGCACCGACCACGACCAGCTTGCCGTTCGGGGCGAGTCCGCGGACCAGCGGGTTCATGGAGGCACCGCTGGTGGCCGTGGCGACGATGATGGACGCACCGCCCAGCTCGCTCAGTGCGGCCCCGGGGTCCGTGCTGTTGCTGTCGATGTAGACGTGGGCGCCCAGCTGCCGGGCGTAGGCTTCCTTGTCCTTCCCGCGGGCTATGGCGACGACGCGGTAGCCGAGGCTGCGTGCGTACTGCACGGCCACGTGTCCCAGCCCGCCGATGCCCTGCACCGCGACGAGGGCGCCTGCCCTCGTGGGACCCTGCTGGAGCGCGATGAAGGTGGTCAGGCCGGCACACAGCAGCGGTGCGGCGTCGATCGCCGAGATTCCCTCGGGGACACGGACCAGGCCGCTGGCGCGGGCGTAGGCCACCTCCGCGTAACCGCCGTCGACGGTGGTGCCCGTCTGCTCCTGGTTGAAGCAGTTCACGAAGTCACCGCGGCGGCACGGCTCGCACTCCCCGCACTGACCGTTCAGGAAGCCGACACCGACCCGCTCGCCGGGCTGCCAGGCGGTGACGCCGGCACCGACGGCGTCGATCACGCCGACGATCTCGTGCCCGGGAACCAGGGGCTGGGAGGGGTCGCTGCGCAGACCTTCGATGGCGAGTACGTCGGTGTGGCAGATCCCGCAGGCCTCCACACGAATGCGTACCTGTCCCGGTGCGGGGTCGACCAGCTCGCGCTCCACCAGCTGGAGGTTGTGGACGCCTGTGGCCTCGAAGGCTCGGTATGTGGACATGACTTCTCCTGGGTGTCGTTCGGCGTGCGGAAGAGGGGAGGGAAAGGCCGGTCCGGGAGCGATGGCTTCGTTGCTCATCGCGTCCGCGAGGGGGGCGGGGCTTCGGGGCAAGGTGAAGCCCGCCGACTAAAATGACCGGTCGACTTAAAACACCCTAACCCATGGCGGGCGCTTCCCGGGCGGTGAAGGTGAAGGGGTGCCGCATTGCCCGTGCTCGGCGTGGTCCGCCCGTGCGGAGCGGCGCGGCCGGCTGTGCTCTCCACGCTCTGCGGGGGCCGCGCCAGAGGAAGGGTGCGCGCGTCGGTGCGGCAGGAGCGCGCCGCGCTGGACGCCCGGAAAGAGCTCGGATCG
Organism: Streptomyces sp. NPDC057428; assembly: GCF_042803195.1. Taxonomy (NCBI): domain Bacteria; kingdom Bacillati; phylum Actinomycetota; class Actinomycetes; order Kitasatosporales; family Streptomycetaceae; genus Streptomyces; species Streptomyces sp. NPDC057428. The sequence continues at coordinate 6,184 of NZ_JBHVCT010000079.1, read as the reverse complement.
GTAGAATATGGTCAGTCGTTTTGATATGCCGCAGCCTCAGGACTCGCTACCGTGCCTGTACTGGTCCTGCGGTGCGGAGCCGGGTGGCGCGGTGGAGTATCGCAGGGCGGCCGGCAGTCGTACGAGGAGGCGAGTGAGTTGGGGCGAGCATCGAAGCGTGAACAGATCGCGCAGGCGGCCTTTGAGCAGTTCCACGAGCGTGGCTTCAACGCCACGGGTATCAGCGACATCACCACGGCCGCTGGGGTGCCCAAGGGCTCGTTCTACAACCACTTCCCCAGTAAGGAAGCGGGTGCTCTGGAGGCTTTGAGCCGGTACGCCGCCACCTTGCGATTCGATCTGCTCACGACGCCGGGCCGGCCTCCGCTCGAGCGCCTGCGGGCGCACTTCGAGTTCCTGAGCAGGGACACCGTGGACAACGGGTTCGTCCGAGGCTGCCTGGTGGGCAACTTCGGTGCCGAGGTCGCCGACCACAACGAGGAGATCCGGACCGCGGTCGGAAACGGTTTCGCGCAGTGGGCGGCCCGGCTCGGGCAGGTGCTCGCGGAGGCGAAAGAGGCGGGTGACGTGGACGCCGACCTGGACGTGGACGCCACCGCGCTGTTCATCCTCAGCGCGTGGGAGGGGACGCTGATCGCGGCCCGTGCGGACAAGTCCGCAGCGCCCGTGGACGCGTTCTTCCACACCGTCTTCGACGTGGTTCTGCGCTAGCGCGTCCAAGGCCCACCCGGCGCGTTTCGCCCCGCGACCTACTCCTTGGGGAGCGGGTCGCAGGGCGAATCTGCTGGTGGCCAAGCGGCCACGCTCTGTGCCGGCCCTTTCTGCGGCGGCCCGGGAGAGCGGCGCGACCCGGTTGCCGCGCATTGCGGGTGGACGTGCTCCGTATCGCATGAGCAGGCCGCTCAGGCTCTCTCTTGGTGGCGCCATGAGGCCGATCGAACCAGCGTGCCGCGCGTCACGGGCCGGGCGCGATTGACGCAAGACGACCGGTCGTCTATATTCGAATCCAGGTCGAGCTGATCGGCCTTCGCCACAAACCCCCTCTGAACGGAGCAACTCCCATGGCTACCCCCGTCAAGCTCGCGGTCATCTACTACTCGTCCACCGGCACGATCACCGAGATCGCCAAGGAACTCCACGACGCCGGCGTCAAGGCCGGCGCCGAGGTCCGGCTCCAAAAGGTCGCCGAGCTGGCCCCGCAGGCGGCCATCGAGTCGAACCCGGCCTGGGCCGCCAACCACGCCGCCACCGCGCAGGTCCCCGAGGCCACCCCCGCGGACGTCGAGTGGGCCGACGCTGTCATCTTCGGTACGCCGACCCGCTTCGGTAACGTATCCGCGCAGCTGAAGCAGTTCATCGACACGCTCGGCGGTCTGTGGGCCGAAGGCAAGCTCGCCGACAAGGTCTACAGCGGCTTCGTCTCCTCCGCCACGGCTCACGCCGGGCAGGAGGGTACGCTCCTCGCGCTCTACAACTCGGTGCACCACTTCGGCGGCCTCACCGTGACGCCGGGCTTCACCCAGCCGCACAAGTTCGTGGACGGCAACCCCTACGGCACCTCGCACGTCGACGGCCAGGGCAGCAAGCCGGTCGATGACATCACCCGCACCGCCGCTGTTATCCAGGCGGAGCGCGTCATTCGGATAGCCGCCGCGATCAAGGCCGCTGCCTGATAGTCCACCTGTTGGCACCGCCCGGCGGTTCCGTGGCCCCCGAAGCACAGTTTCGGACGCGCGGGCGCCGCGTGGGCGGGGCCCGCGCGGCACCCCGTCGTCACCGGATCCGCCCCGATGCGTCACGTCGGAATGCGTCCACCTCGCAGGTCGGCGCCGTGAGGATGACGATATGTGTATCGGGCCGGGCTGATGTCCGTGGCAGCAAACGGTGTCCTCCCGGACGGGGCGCGGCAGTGCGCCCCTGGGGAGCCAAGAAAGGAAGACATCATGAAGGAATTCCTGGTCGAGCTCACCACTACGGTGCCGGAGGGCACCGACCCGGCAGAGGTCGACCGCCGTCGCGCCGTCGAGTCCACACGGGCAGCCGAGCTCGCGGCGGAAGGGCGCCTGTTTCGCCTGTGGCGTCCGGTGGGAGAACTTCGCAGCATCGGCGTTTGGCGTGCCGAGGACGAGTCGGAGTTGCGTGAGCAGGTCCTCGGAAGCCTTCCCCTGTGGCCTTGGATGAATGCGGTGATCACCCCCCTGCAGTCGCATCCCAACGATCCGGGCCACACGGTCTGAGCATCGCAGCGCGGCGCCGTCCCGCGCCGTGACGTCAACTGCGGCAAAGCCGTGGGCAGAGTGAACCTGAGCGAGATGAGGAACTCCTGATGGAGAGTGCAGAAGCACAGCGAACCGCCCTGCGCGGAGTCATGGACGGATGGAAAGCGGCCGTCGACGCCCACGAGCCGGAGAAGGTGGCCTCGTACTTCACCGAGGACGCGATCTTCCAGGGACTGCATCCTTACAGCGTCGGCCGTCCGGGTGTTGCCAAGTATTACGAATCGCAGCCCCTGGGGCTGAAAGCGGAATACAAGGTGCTCGAAACCCGGCTGCTTTCCGAGGACGTCCTGCTCGGCTATCTGAGCGTCGACTTCTCGTTCGTGGACCGGCCGACCATCACCGTCGTCCTCAGTATCGTGCTCACACGTGTCAAAGGTGAGTGGTACATCGCTCACTATCAGGTGTCCAAGAACGACTGACGAATTCGGTCCGCAGCCTTGCCGCGCGGGGCCGCAGGGACCGCGCTCGACCCCTCGCCGCGGTGGATGCTCGCCATCAGGCGACCGGTTCGCCGATCGCTGCCGCGACAAGGCGTTGGTTCATGCCGCACGGACGGCCGCCGGGTGCCCAGGGCGCGCCGAGAGGGACTGTGCCATCCACGTCGACAGGCCCCCGCCGGTTCCAGCCGGCGGGGGCCTTGTGTCGTTCGTGGATGCGTCCGGGGGACGAGACGTTCCGAAGGGGTGGGACGTGAGTCCTTGTTGTGTGTTCGTCACTGCTGATGAAACGTCGACGTGTGTGTGGTGACAGTCAACGTCGGGGCCGGCCGTGCGCACGGCACCTGCATCCAGCAGCCGGGAGGGCGCGGAAAGGCAGCCCGTCGGGGTCAGAAGCGGTCGACGTCGACGACCGCCTGGGCGAAGGCGGTGGGCGCCTCCTGCGGCAGGTTGTGGCCGATGCCGGTGAGCGTACGGTGGGCGTACCTGCCCGTGAACCGGTCGCGGTACGAGGCGCCGTCACCGGGTGCGGTGAAGGGGTCGCGCTCGGCGTCGAGGGTGATGGTGGGCACCCCGATGACGGGCCGGGTGGCAAGCTGCCTCTCGTACCGGTCGAAACGCGGCTCGCCGTCAGCCAGGCCCAGCCGCCAGCGGTAGTTGTGGATGACGATCGCGGCGTAGTCGGGGTTCTCGAACGCGGCGGCCGTGCGCTCGAACGTGGCGTCGTCGAAGTCCCAGGTGGGGGAGACGGTGTCCCACACGAGCCGGCCCATGTCGTGGCGGCCGGTGCGGTCCTCCATCGCGAGACGGCCGCGCTCCGTGGCGAAGTAGTACTGGTACCACCAGGCATGCTCCGCCTTCGGGGGCAGCGGCATCTTCTGTGCCTCGACGTTGGTGATGAGATACCCGCTCACCGAGACCAGGGCCTTGACCCTCTCCGGCCAGAGGGCCGCGACGATGTCCGCGGTGCGGGAGCCCCAGTCGAAGCCGGCCAGCAGGGCCTTCTCGATCTTGAGGGCGTCCATGAGGGCGATGATGTCAAGGGCGATCGCGGACTGCTGGGCATTGCGGAACGTACGGGAGGAGAGGAAACGGGTGGAACCGTGGCCCCGGAGGTACGGCACGATGACCCGGTAGCCCTGGTCGGCGAGCAGGGGGGCGACATCGACGAAGCTGTGGATGTCGTAGGGCCAGCCGTGGAGGCAGATGACGACGGGCCCGTGCGCGGGACCGACCTCGGCGTATCCCACGTCCAGCACTCCGGCCCGTACCTGCTTGAGCTTGGAGAAGGAGGTGTGGGTGCCGGGGGCCAGGGCGGGGACCGTCGGCGTCGCGGGTCCCGTGGGGGAAGTGGCCGAAGAAGCTGCCGAAACGCCTTGCAGACCAGTCAGCGACACCGCCGCCGCTCCCGTGCCGAGGCCCACGGCCTGGGTGAAAGTACGCCTGTTGATCATGTGACATCTCCGTCGTGCGGTTCTCAAGTGTGTGTACAGGCGCCCGTGATGGTTGTGTCCAGTCACCGTGGTGCGACTGAGCGATGACTGTTCCACAACGCAAGTCACTCGTCAAACAGGTGACGCGTCGTGTCGTCGGCCTGGCGGAAGGGGCGGGGGTAAAGCAGTCGTGACCGAGGGGAGTGTTCCCGCCGGCGAGATATGTGTCGCAAACTTGATACGTGTGCAGAGTCAATCATCTGTCTGTCGTCCGCTTGCAGGGGGGCCGGACTCTCGGCGGACGGCTATCGAGCCGACGCCCGTCGGTGACCGTCGAGCCGCATCACCACCGGTCGGCGGTCCGGGGGGCCGTGATCCTCATCCCCGTGGGGCGACTCGGCACGCGGCGTCTGCCGCGGCTCGCCGTCTGTGGGAGGTTCGAGGTCCCACCAGTGAGGATGCCGGTCCTGGTGCCTCCCGTGGCGGTGGCCGCAGACTGGTCGCCATGGGAAGTGCGCGAAACAACAACTTCACGTTGTCCGGCGTCGACTCGGGAGCTGTCGCAGGTGCCCCGCCGGGTGCGATCTCCGCTCCCGCAGGCGCCATGCGCTCACCCTGGGTGCACGTCGGGCAAGCCGCAGCGGCACTCGCCACAGGAATGGGTGTCGGCCGCTTCGTCTACACCCCCATTCTCCCGCTGATGCACGCGCAGGCCGGACTCTCGGCCGGAGCGGGAGCGAACCTGGCGACCGCGAACTACGTCGGATACCTGGCCGGGGCCCTTACCGGTACGTTTCTTCCGCGGCTCGGCCGTTCTTCGTCCGTGCTACGCGGCTGCCTGATCGCGTTGGTCGCCAGCCTGGCCGCCATGCCGCTGACCCACAGCACCGCCCTCTGGGTGCTGCTCCGCTTCGGTGCGGGAGCGTTCAGCGCGATGATCTTCGTGATCGCCGCCAGTTCCCTGTTGAGCCGCCTGCGCGACCAGCCGGCCCACCTTCCCGGCTGGGCGTTCGGTGGCGTCGGGGCCGGTATCGCACTGTCCGGCCTGCTGGTCCTTTTCCTCCGCAATGTCGGTGACTGGCGGGCCGCGTGGTGGGCCTCCGCCGCGCTGGCCGCAGTACTCACCGTCCCCGCCTGGGGTCTGCGTCCCGAACCCGTTCCTCTGACGGTCCATGCCGCTGCGGCCCAGGAAAAGAGCACAGCCGGGCCGCGAACGCACCGATGGTTCACCGCCCTGTTCGCGTCCTACACGCTGGAGGGAATCGGCTACATCATCGCGGGTACCTTCCTCGTCGCGGCGATCGAGCAGAGCTCCCCCGGCTGGATCGGCAGCGGTGCATGGGTTCTGGTCGGTCTGGCGGCCGTACCCTCCGCAGCCTTGTGGGCCTGGCTGGGGCGCCGCTGGTCCCGCCCGGACCTGTTGCTGGCCGCCCTGGCCGTGCAGGCCGTGGGCATCGCACTGCCCGCGCTGGTGGGCGGGGTCTCAGCCGCACTCATCAGCGCGGTGCTGTTCGGATCCACCTTCATCGGGGTCAGCACCCTGGCACTGGCCACGGGTACGCACCTACGGGTCCCGCGCGCCGTGGCCCTCCTGACCGCCGGGTATTCGGTCGGGCAGATCCTCGGCCCGTTGGTGGCGACCCCTCTCCTTCGCCACAGCTACCACCAGGCTCTCTTCCTGGCGGCGGTCGTCGTCATGGGAGCGGCGTTGACCGCCTTCGTTCTCCGTATCGGATTCCCGCACAACATGCCGTCGCCCACCCCTGCCGAGCATGCGGAGACAGCGCGTGGCGCATGACCGAACCTCGACCGGGACCGGAGCTGCGCGGCCTCCCTTCGGCGCAGGGCGTGACGAGGCCCGTCCGTAGCCGCTGGGGGCGGTCGGCGGAATTCGGAGTTTCGCCGACGGTTCCCGATCGCGGAGCGGTGCGTGGACCCTCAGCCCGAATCCACCGGCTTGATGCCTGTGGATAGCTTCTCCGGAAACGAGGAAGTGCCCTGTGGCCTGCGATGATGGGAGTTCTTCACGCTTCCA
>NZ_JBHVCT010000078.1:0-29584 GCF_042803195.1 Streptomyces sp. NPDC057428 | reverse complement strand
CGGGGAAACCCCGGGGCCCGGCCCTTTGCCTGCCGACGGCTACGCGCTCAGCGAGCGCGTACCGATCAGTTGTCGTCCTCGTCGATCAGGAACCCGCGCATCGGCGACGGGGCCTGCTGCATCGGCTGCGGCGCCTGCGGCCGCACCGGTGCCATCGGCTGCGTCATCGCGGGCGACATCTGCTGCTGGCCGCCACCGTACGACGGGCCACCGCCCATCGACTGCTGGCCGCCGCCCATCTGCTGGTTGCCGTGGCCACCGTGGTTGCCGCCCATGGTGTGTCCCATGGCACCCGCACCGGCCGGGGCCAGCGAGGGCGACGGCGGCAGCGAAGCGGCGGCGGGCGTCCGCGGCGGAGCCAGCGAGTCGTCGGCCTGGGTCTCCAGCTGACGCAGCTGGCTCTCCAGGTAGGACTTCAGACGGGTCCGGTACTCGCGCTCGAAGCCGCGCAGGTCCTCGACCTTGCGCTCCAGCGTCGCGCGGGCCGACTCCAGCGAGCCCATCGCCACGCGGTGCTTCTCCTGCGCGTCCCGCTCGAGGGCGTCCGCCTTGGCGCGGGCGTCACGCTCGAGGCCCTCGGCGCGGCTGCGCGCCTCGCCGACGATCTTGTTGGCCTCGGAACGTGCCTCCGCGATCGCCTGGTCGGCGGTCTGCTGAGCGAGGGAGAGGACTCGGGCGGCGCTGTCGCCACCGGGGCCCTGACCGGGCTGCTGCATCTGCTGCATCTGCTGTTGCTGCTGCTGCTGCTGCTGCTGCTGCTGCTGCATCTGCTGCTGCTGCTGCGGGTGACCGCCCATGGGACCGCCCATCGGGCCACCCATCGGACCGCCCTGCATGGGGCCGGGGCCGTGCGGGCCCTGCGGACCCGGGCCGTGGCCGCCCTGGGGACCGTGGCCACTGGGACCGGCAGGCAGCTGCGGAGCACCACCGGGCAGCTGGGGGGGACCCATCTGCGGGGGCTGCTGCTGCTGTACCGGCGGACCAGATATGGCAGCGGGCACGGGTGCGCCGGGCCGGTCCTGCTGCTCCGGCGGCTTGCGCATTCCCTGCTGCTGGTTGTTCTGCTGGTTCTGCGATGCCGCGCGCGTGGCGGCGGCCAGCTTGGCGCGCAGGTCCTCGTTCTCACGAAGCAGACGTGTCAGCTCCGATTCGACCTCGTCGAGGAAGGCATCGACCTCGTCCTCGTCATAGCCTTCTCGGAGGCGGACGGTCGTGAACTGCTTGTTCCGCACGTCCTCGGGGGTCAGCGGCATCTCTTCTTCACCTCTACGTAGTCGTCGGCAGTCGGCAAGACCGTATCGTTCACACGCCGCTCGCAAGCTTGCCCACGATGCTGAGCAGAATGTAGACGATGATCATCAGAACGAAGAAGGACAGGTCAAGTGCCACGCCCCCGAGACGCAACGGTGGTATGAACCGCCGCAGAAGCTTCAGCGGTGGATCGGTGACAGTGTAAGTGCCCTCGAGAACGACCACCATCGGCTTGCCTGGCTGCCATGAACGTGCGAACTGGAAGACGTAGTCCATGATCAGCCGGAAGATCAGCACGATGAGGAAACACATCAGCGCGATATAGACCACATCCAGTGCGACGCCCATGTCCCGCGGTTCCCTCTCCCCTGGCTCTCGTAGCCCCGGCCACCCGGCCGGTGTTTGTTCCCTGTTTTCTCAGCTCTGGTTGAAGAACCCGCCCTCTGCGATGCGGGCCTTGTCCTCCGCCGTGACATCGACGTTAGCAGGCGACAACAGGAACACCTTCTGCGTCACTCGTTCAATGCTGCCATGAAGACCGAAGACGAGTCCCGCGGCAAAGTCGACAAGTCGTTTCGCGTCCGTGTCGTCCATCTCCGTGAGATTCATGATCACCGGAGTGCCCTCACGGAAGTGTTCCCCGATGGTACGGGCCTCGTTGTAGGTCCTGGGGTGCAGCGTGGTGATCCGGTAGGGCTCACGCTCGGACACGACCTTGGGCATGATCACCGGTGCGTTCTTCTCCATGTTCGGGCGTTCAGGTGTGATGGATGCCACGGGTGCGATTCGGGCGGGTCGTCCGCTTTCCGCCGGGAGCTGAACCGGCTCCCGAGGTGCGGGGGGCTGTACCGCTCGTACCGGTTCGTCCCGTTCCCGCTCCACCTGGTGCGGGGGCTGGTGCCGCCGCCGGTCCCGCTCTGGCTCCGGCTCGGGTTCGAATTCGTCGTCGGGGTCGAACCCCGGACCGTCGTACCCATCGTCCTCCACGAGGCCGAGGTAGACCGCCATCTTGCGCATCGCGCCGGCCATGCTCCGAGTCCTCCGCTCTGTGGTGGATCGGCATTCGTGTCACCAAGTGCCCGAGATCCACTCCGGCCTGCCCGCCAGAAGCGGGAATGACCATATTTTCTGCTGTGGTCCGACTTGCTTCGCGACGTTACCCGAGCCGGGGTCGGACTCCGAGCACCGCCGTACCGACGCGTACATGTGTCGCTCCGGCCGCGACGGCGTCCTCGAGATCCGCACTCATCCCAGCGGACACCATGTTCGCAGCCGGATGCTTCCCGCGCAGGCTTGATGAGAATTCCATCAGGCGGTCGAACGCCGCCCGTTGCCGGCCCGCGTAGGGACCGGCCAGCGGAGCCACGGTCATCAGGCCGTCGAGCCTGAGTCCTCGCGCTGCCTCCACCGCGGCGGCCAACTCCTCGACCGCGTCCGGTGCGACACCGCCCCGGTCACCTCGTGCGCCGCTCTCGGCGTCCAGGGCGACCTGGATCAGGCAGCCGAGCTCACGCCCTTCCCTGTCGGCGGCCGACGAGAGTGCGGTGACGAGCTTCATCCGGTCCACCGACTGGACCACGTCCGCGTAACCGGCCACGGAACGGACCTTGTTGGTCTGGAGCTGCCCGACGAAGTGCCAGGTGAGCCCCAGATCCGCACACGCGGCCGCTTTCGGTGCCGCGTCCTGGTCACGGTTCTCGGCGACGTGACGCACGCCGAGCCCGTGCAGGATGCGCACATCGCTCGCGGGGTACGTCTTGGTGACCACGATGAGGGTCACCTCTTCCCGCTCCCGGCCGGCCGAGGCGCAGGCCGAGGCAATGCGTTCCTCCACCTGTGCCAGGTTCGCCGCGAGTTGAGCCCTGCGATCCGTCATGCCCTATCCGTCCAACCAGACATATCCGGCGAGCCGACCCGTGGTGCGGTCTCGGCGGTACGAGAAGTGGTCGCCGGACTCCAGGGTGCAGAACGGCGAGCTGTGCCGGTCGCCGACGCCGAGCTCCTCGAGCTGGGCGTGGACTCCGGCCGTGACGTCGACCGCTGGTGTTCCCCAACTGGTCCTGGACCACGCCGCCGGGACTGCCCCGGCGACATCGGCACGCATCTGCTCCGGCACCTCGTAGCACCGTCCGCAGACGGCCGGTCCGGTGTGCGCGACGATGCGGGACGGTTCCGCGCCGAGTGCGGTCATGGCCTCGACCGCGGCCGGGACGACTCCCGCGACCAGGCCGGGCCTTCCCGCGTGGGCGGCCGCGACCACACCGGCCGTGGGGTCGGCGAGCAGTACGGGCGTGCAGTCGGCGGTGAGCACCGCGAGCGCGAGTCCGCGCCGCGCCGTCACGACCGCGTCCACGGCCGGGATCTCCGAGGCTTCGCCCCAGGGGCCGTCGACGACTGCCACGTCCCGCCCGTGCACCTGGTTCATCCAGACGACGCCGGCCGGGTCGAGACCCAGAGAACGGGCCGCGCGTTCACGGTTCGTGCGGACGGCGGCGGGGTCGTCGCCGACCGCGCCGCCGAGGTTGAGCTCCGCGTACGGAGCGGCGCTCACTCCGCCCCACCTGTCGGTGAAGGCGAAATGGGCGCCGCCCGTCGAGGACTCCGCGGTCTTCACCGCGTCGTGCGGACCTATCACTTCAAGAAGTCCGGTACGTCCAGCTCTTCGGCCTGGCTGTCCTGGTAGGGACGGGCCGTGGGCACGTGCGGCGGGGAGGCCGGCGGAAGCGAGCTCTCGTTCGCCACCGGTACCGGCTCGGCCGGCGCCTTGGGCTCCTCGCGCGGCGGCACGGAACCCAGGCCGCCCGTCGGACGGGCCGGCTCGGCGGTCCGGGCCGGCGGTGCCGGCTCCTCGCGCTTGCCGGCGCCCGCTCCGAGGACGGTCTCCCGGCGGGCCGGCGGCTGTCCGCCGTCGAAGCCCGCGGCGATGACGGTGACCCGCACCTCGTCGCCCAGTGCGTCGTCGATGACCGCACCGAAGATGATGTTCGCCTCGGGGTGGGCCGCCTCGCTCACCAGCTGGGCTGCCTCGTTGATCTCGAAGAGACCGAGGTCGCTGCCACCGGAGATGGAGAGCAGGACACCGCGGGCGCCGTCGATGGACGCCTCGAGGAGCGGCGAGGAGATCGCCATCTCCGCCGCGGCGACCGCACGGTCGTCGCCGCGCGCCGATCCGATGCCCATGAGTGCCGATCCGGCCTCGGACATGACCGACTTGACGTCGGCGAAGTCGAGGTTGATCAGCCCCGGGGTCGTGATGAGGTCGGTGATGCCCTGGACACCCGAGAGCAGCACCTGGTCGGCCGACTTGAACGCGTCGAGCACGCTGACCTGGCGGTCCGAGATGGACAGCAGCCGGTCGTTGGGAATGACGATGAGGGTGTCGACCTCTTCGCGGAGTTCGGCGATGCCGTCCTCCGCCTGGTTCGCGCGCCGCCGGCCCTCGAAGGTGAACGGGCGGGTGACCACGCCGATCGTCAGGGCGCCCAGCGAACGGGCGATGTTGGCGACGACGGGTGCGCCGCCGGTGCCGGTGCCGCCGCCTTCTCCGGCGGTGACGAAGACCATGTCGGCCCCCTTGAGGACCTCCTCGATCTCCTCACGGTGGTCCTCTGCCGCCTTACGACCGACGGCCGGGTTCGCCCCGGCGCCGAGGCCGCGGGTGAGTTCACGGCCGACGTCGAGCTTGACGTCGGCGTCGCTCATCAACAGTGCTTGCGCATCGGTGTTGATCGCGATGAACTCGACGCCCTTGAGACCGACCTCGATCATTCGGTTGATGGCATTGACACCACCGCCGCCGACACCGATGACCTTGATGACTGCGAGGTAGTTCTGCGGTGCTGCCACGTCGAAGGCCTCTCGCCTCGAGTTACGTGTCGTCGCTTCGCGGTAGTCCCGCCGCGACGACGGATGCCGATTGGGTCGGTCCGAACGCCGACCCAAACCCTAACGTTGAAGTTTAGGGTTACCAGTGTGTCTGCTTCTTGGACTCTTCCGAACAGGACACTAAGTCGACAAGTGGCGCACGTTCAACGAACACGCCGAACCTCCCGTCTTTCTTTTCACCCTATGTGATCACCCGTAGCGCTGACCAACCAGGGGGCTGGCCAGGCCTAACGTGCGTCAACTCTTGGACGCGGCAGGCGCGGTGGGAGCACTGACGTCGAAGTGTCCCGCTTTGGGAGCGGCTTTCATGAGAGCGGTGAGTACCCGCGCCTTCACGGGCCCCTCCTCACTACTGCCCCACATCACAGTGCGTTCACGGGTCAGTTCCAGGACGACCGAGTCGTACGAGGTGATGCGTACGGATTCGGTCTCCCCGGCCACCTGTTCCGGGAGGTCCCCCGCGATGCGGACCGCCTCCCTCAGCAGCCGGTCGACGCCGAACCGGCCCAGGCTCGCCGAGCGTTCGGCTGCCAGTTCCAGCACGGGCACGTGCCGGGGCGCTTCGTCCACGGTGGCGAAGCGCACGCCTTTCGCGTCCACTTCGATGAATTTGTGGCCCTTTTCGACCAGCAGGACCGGCTTCCGTTCGGTCACTTTAAGGGCAATACCGTGCGGCCATGACCGCACGACATCCACCGAGTCGATACGAGGCAGCTTCTGGCGCAACCTGTCCGCGATGGCGCCCGTGTCCACGGAGACCAGGGGATCACCGACCGGAGCCCCCGCGGCGGCCTCGACCTCGGCCCTGGTCAGGACGCCCGTCCCGGTGGTCGTCACCTGCTCCAGGCGCAGCCAGGACGATCCGTAGAGGACCCAGAGGGTGGCAGCCGCGGTCAGCAGTACGCCGACCGCGGCGAGGACCAGTCGCGTACGGCCTGTCAGCCGACGCCCCTCCGGGCTGATGTGGGGCGGGCGGGCCGGGGTGTCGGCCCGCTCGGCCTCGCCGCGCTGTGCGGTCGTCGGTCCGGCCACGCTCGCTCCTTCGCCGGGCCCGGGGCGCACGCCCCGGGCCCGCACCGCCTCACGCCTGGCGGCGTGAGGCAATCGCCTCGTACACCATGCCGACGAGGAGGTCGTCGGCGTCCCGTCGCCCGAATTCCGCGGCCGCACGCGACATCTCGTACAGCCGGTGCGGATCCGAGAGCACCGGCAGGACGTTGTCCTGCACCCACTCGGGGCTCAGCGCCGCGTCGTCCACCAGCAGACCGCCGCCCGCGTTCACCACCGGCTGGGCGTTGAGCCGCTGTTCGCCGTTGCCGATCGGCAACGGGACGTAGGCGGCGGGCAGCCCGACGGCGGTGAGTTCGGCGACGGTCATCGCGCCCGCGCGGCAGAGCATCATGTCGGCAGCGGCGTACGCGAGATCCATCCTGTCCACGTACGGTACCGGGATATACGGCGGCATACCGGGCATGTTGTCGATGCGCGGCAGTTCGTTCTTCGGACCGACCACGTGCAGGATCTGGATCCCCGACCGCTGGAGCAGCGGCGCGATGCGCTGGACGACCTCGTTGAGGTGGCGGGCGCCCTGCGAGCCTCCCGAGACCAGCAGGGTCGGCAGGTTGGGGTCGAGGCCGAAGGCCGCCCGTGCCTCGGGACGTACCCGGGCCCGGTCGAGCGTGGCGATGGTGCGCCGCAGCGGGATGCCGATGTAGCGGGCGCCGCGCAGCTTGCTGTCAGGGGTGGAGACGGCGACCCCGTGGGCGTACCGGGAACCGATCTTGTTGGCCAGACCCGGCCTGGCGTTGGCCTCGTGGACGACGATCGGGACACCCGCGCGCTTGGCCGCGAGGTACCCGGGCAGGGCCACGTAGCCGCCGAACCCGACCACGCAGTCCGCCTTGGTCCGGTCCAGGATCTGCTCGGCCGCCTTGATGGTGCCGCGCAGCCGCCCCGGGACGGTGATCAGTTCGGGCGTGGGCTTGCGCGGCAGCGGTACGGCGGGGATCAGTGCCAGGTCGTACCCCCGCTCCGGTACGAGCCTGGTCTCGAGTCCGCGTTCCGTGCCGAGGGCAGTGATTCCCACGGTCGGGTCCTGCCTCCGCAGGGCGTCTGCGAGGGCAAGCGCGGGCTCGATGTGCCCGGCGGTCCCCCCGCCGGCGAGTACGACATGCACCGAAATTCACCGCTCTCCGGACGGACGCTTCGTGACGCGCCGTCTCATCGTCTTCCATCTGACCCCGGGCCTCCGCATGGCCAGGGCCGCTCTCGCCGAGGGATCCTCCCGCGCGAAGGCGATCATGAGCCCTACCGCGAACATGGTCGGCAGCAGGGCCGAGCCCCCGTAGGAGAACAGCGGGAGCGGGACTCCGGCGATCGGCAACAGACCGAGCACCGCACCGATGTTGATCACGGCCTGCGCCGTGATCCAGGTGGTCACACCTCCCGCTGCGTACCTCACGAAGGGGTCCTCCGTGCGTCCGGCCACGCGGATACCCGCATAGCCTAGAGCCGCGAAGAGGGCCAGCACCGACAGCGTCCCCGCCAGGCCCAGTTCCTCCCCGGTGATGGCGAAGATGAAGTCGGTGTGGGGTTCGGGAAGTTGCCCCCATTTTTCCACACTCGCACCGAGCCCTGAACCGAACCATCCACCGGACGCGAGCGCGTAGATTCCGTGCACCGCCTGCCAGCAGGAGTCCCCGGGCCCGGGCTCGGAGGCGCCGATGCAGCCGAGCCGGGACATCCGGTTGGGGCTGGTCTTGATGAGCACGAAGCCGATGAGGACCGCGAAGCCGAGCACACCGGCGAAGAGCCTGGTGGGGGCGCCCGCCAGCCACAGGAGGCCGAAGAGGATCGCGGTGAGGATGATCGCCGTGCCCATGTCCCCGCCGAGCATGATCAGCCCGAGGAGCATGAAGGCGACGGGGACGAGCGGCACCAGCATGTGCTTCCACTGCGCCAGCAGCCGCTTGTCCTGCTTGCGGGCGAGCAGATCGGCCCCCCACAGGATGAGGGCGAGCTTGCCGAACTCGCTGGGCTGGAGCTGGAAGGGGCCCCCGAGGTAGATCCAGTTCTGGTTGCCGTTGACCGACATCCCTATCCCCGGCACCTGCACCAGGACCATCAGGAAGACCGTGCCCATGAGCAGCGGGTAGGCCAGCGCCCGGTGGAGCTTGACGGGCATCCTGGAGGCCAGCAGCATCAGCCCGGCCCCGATCACGGCGGCGATGAACTGCTTACGGAAGAAGTACGTGCTGGGCCTGGACAGCTCCAGCGCCTTGATGCTCGAGGCGGAGTAGACCATGACGAGGCCGAGGACGGTGATCAGCATCCCGGCACCGAGGATCAGGTAGTACGCCGTCAGAGGGCGGTCCCAGGCCCTCCGTGCCCGCTCGAACATCCGGCGCACACTGTTGTCACCACGCGTCCGGGGCGGTGTGCTGCCGCCACGCGCCCCGCCACGGGGCGCCGGGGCCCTCCGGGGGCCGGCGGCGGGCCGGCTCCGCAGAGCGAGCCCTGGGGGCAGTCCCGGGCCCGCGGGCAGCGGTCCGGCGGGCCGCGGCGGGGTGAGCGCACGGCTGGTCGCCGCGTTCGTCCGTGAGCGGTCCGCTCCGCGCGCGGGTGGGCTCTCGTCGGCCGGCATAGTCGCTTCCCCTCCACTGCTCGTGCCCGGGGCTGCGGCCGGGGGCACCCGTGCCCACCTGCGGTGCCGCTCGTGCCCGGTCCTCCGGGAGGGTACGGTGCGGCGGCCGGGCCCGTCAGGCGCTCTCGTCGGCGAGTTGGCGGACCGCGTCCGCGAACGCCTCGCCCCGCTTGTTGTAGTTGACGAACATGTCCATCGAGGCGCAGGCCGGGGCCAGCAGCACGGTGTCGCCCGGCACGGCCAGCCGTGCCGCTTCACGGACCGCCGCGGACATCGCCCCAGTGTCGGTCCGGTCGAGGTCGACCACCGGCACCTCGGGGGCGTGTCGCGCCAGGGCTTCTCGGATCAGCGCCCGGTCGGCGCCCATCAGCACGGCGCCCCTCAGCCGCTTCGCCGCCCCGGTGACCAGTTCGTCGAAGGTGGCGCCCTTGGCGAGACCGCCGGCGATCCAGACGATCGGCTCGTAGGCGGCGAGGGACGCCTCGGCGGCGTGGGTGTTGGTGGCCTTGGAGTCGTCGATGTACGTGACCCCGCCCACGTCGGCCACGTGCTCGATGCGGTGGGCGTCCGGGCGGAAGGCCCGCAGTCCGTCCCGTACGGCGGCGGGCTCCACTCCGTAGGCGCGGGCGAGCGCCGCAGCCGCCAGGGCGTTGGCGATGTTGTGCGGGGCCGGCGGGTTCACGTCGCCGACCTCGGCGAGTTCCTGGGCCTGCTTCTGCCGGTTGGCGACGAAGGCCCGGTCGACGAGGATGCCGTCGACCACGCCGAGCTGGGAGGGCCCGGGCGTGCCGAGGGTGAATCCGATCGCGCGGCAGCCCTCCTCGACGTCGGCCTCGCGTACGAGGTCCTCCGTCGCCCCGTCCTGCGCGTTGTAGACGCAGGCGACGGTGTTGCCCTCGAAGACCCGGCCCTTGTCGGCGGCGTAGCCCTCCATGGAGCCGTGCCAGTCGAGGTGGTCCGGGGCCAGGTTGAGCACGGCCGCCGAGTGGGCGCGCAGCGAGGGCGCCCAGTGCAGCTGGTAGCTGGAGAGCTCGACGGCGAGTACGTCGTACTCCTCGTCGCCGAGCACCGCGTCCAGCAGGGAGACGCCGATGTTGCCGACCGCGGCGGTGCGCAGACCGGCAGCCTCCAGGATCGAGGCGAGCATCCGCACGGTCGTGGTCTTGCCGTTGGTGCCGGTGACCGCGAGCCAGGGTGCCGGTTCCCGGCCGTCCCGGCCCCGCAGCCGCCAGGCGAGCTCGACGTCGCCCCACACGGGGACGCCCGCCCCGGCGGCCGCCAGGAAGAGCGGCTTGCCCGGCTTCCATCCGGGGGCCGTGACGACGAGCTCGGTGGACTCGGGCAGGGTGTCGCCGTCCCCGAGGCGCACGGTGATGCCGAGCGCCTCCAGTTCGGCGGCCTCGGCGCGGGAGCGCTCGTCGTCGCCGTCGTTCACGACGGTGACGAGGGCACCCCGCTCGTGCAGGGCGCGGGCGGCGGGAACACCGCTGACCCCGAGCCCGGCGACGGTGACGCGCTTGCCCTGCCAGTCCACATCGCTCACTTCTTTGCTGCCCATCCCGCGTAGAAGAGGCCGAGGCCGACGATCACGCACATGCCCTGGATGATCCAGAAGCGGACCACCACGAGGACTTCGGACCACCCCTTGAGTTCGAAGTGGTGCTGGAGCGGCGCCATCCGGAAGACCCGCTTGCCGGTCATCTTGAACGAGCCGACCTGGATGACCACGGACATCGTGATCATCACGAAGAGGCCGCCGAGGAGGGCAAGCAGGAACTCAGTGCGGGAGCAGATGGCCAGACCGGCCAGCGCGCCGCCGAGTGCGAGGGAGCCCGTATCACCCATGAAGATCTTCGCGGGCGAGGTGTTCCACCACAGGAAGCCGAAGCAGGCGCCCATCAGCGCCGAGGCGACGACCGCGAGGTCGAGTGGGTCTCTGACCTCGAAACACGCCTGGGGGTTGGTCAGGGTGGTGGCGTTGGCGCAGGACTCCTGGAACTGCCACAGGCCGATGAAGGTGTACGCGCCGAAGACCATCACGGACGCACCGGTGGCGAGGCCGTCCAGACCGTCCGTCAGGTTCACGCCGTTCGACATCGCGAGGATCATGAACAGGGCCCAGACGCAGAAGAGCACCGGGCCGATCGACCAGCCGAAGTCCTCGACGAACGAGAGCCGTGTCGAGGCGGGGGTGTTGCCGCGGGCGTCCGCGAACTGGAGCGAGAGCACCGCGAAGGCGATGCCGACGATCAGCTGGCCGGCCATCTTGGCCTTGGCCCGCAGACCCAGCGAGCGCTGCTTCACGATCTTGATGTAGTCGTCGAGGAAGCCGACGAGGCCCATCCCGGCCATCAGGAACAGCACGAGGACACCGGAGAAGCGCATCTCCTCGCCGGTGATCACCTTCGCCAGGACGTACGCGATGATCGTCGCCAGGATGAAGGCGATACCACCCATGGTGGGCGTGCCCTTTTTGCTGCCGTGGGTACGCGGGCCGTCGTCCCGGATGAACTGCCCGTAGCCCTTGCGGGCCAGAAGTTTGATCAGCAGCGGTGTGCCGACCAGAGTCAGGAAGAGCCCTATGGCCCCTGCGAAGAGGATCTGTCTCATCGGACGGCGACCTCGCCCTCGGTCGTCTCGAGCAGAGCCATGGCGACCTTCTCCAGGCCGACCGACCGGGACGCCTTCACCAGCACGACGTCTCCCGGGCGCAGTTCACTGCGCAACAGGTCGACGGCCGCCTGTGCGTCGGACACGTGCACCGACTCCTCACCCCACGAACCCTCGTTATATGCGCCCAGTTGCAGCCAGGAGGCTTCTTTTCCCCCGACAGCGACGAGCTTGCTGACGTTGAGCCGGACGGCGAGCCGTCCGACCGCGTCGTGCTCGGCGAGCGACGCGTCACCGAGCTCGGCCATCTGACCGAGCACCGCCCACGTGCGCCCCCCTCCCGCTTGTCGGGCCTTGCCCATGGCGGCCAGCGCACGGAGTGCGGCTTTCATGGATTCGGGGTTCGCGTTGTAGGCGTCATTGACGACCGTCACACCGTCCGGACGCTCGGTGACCTCCATGCGCCAGCGGGAGAGGGTGCCCGCTCCGGAGAGCGCCTCGGCGATCTCAGTCACGGACATGCCCAACTCATGGGCGACGGCGGCCGCGGCGAGCGCGTTCGACACGTGGTGCTCACCGTACAGGCGCAAGGTCACGTCGCTGCACCCGGTAGGTGTGTGGAGCGCGAAAGCGGGGCGGCCGTCGTCCGTGAGCCGCACGTTCTCTCCCCGTACGTCCGCTTCCGGGGCCTCTCCGAAAAGGATCACCCGGGCTTTTGTACGGGAGGCCATCGCCCGCACCAGCGGGTCGTCGGCGTTGAGGACCGCGACACCGTCCTCCGGGAGGACCTCGACGAGCTCGCCCTTGGCCTGGGCGATCGCCTCGCGGCTGCCGAACTCCCCGATGTGGGCGCTGCCCACGTTGAGGACCAGGCCGATCCGGGGTGGTGTCAGACCGGCGAGGTAGTGGATGTGACCGACGCCCCGCGCGCCCATCTCGAGTACGAGGTGGCGCGTTTCGGCGGTTGCGCGCAGAGCGGTGAGCGGCAGGCCGATCTCGTTGTTGAGCGACCCCGGGGTCCACACGGTGGCCGCTTTGTGCTCCAGTAGCTGGGCGATGAGGTCCTTCGTGGACGTCTTGCCCGCCGAACCCGTGAGCGCGACGACGGTGGTGCCGAGGCGCTCCACGACGGCGCGTGCGAGCGCTCCGAGTGCCGCCACGACGTCGTCGACGACGATCGCCGGGACACCGACGGGGCGGGCGGCGAGCACGGCTGCCGCGCCCGCTTCGACGGCACGTTCCGCGTAGTCGTGGCCGTCGACGCGCTCGCCCGCGAACGCGGCGAACAGGGAGCCCTGCCGTACCTCCCGGGAGTCGATGACGACGGGGCCGGTGATGGTGACGGAGCTGTCCGGGACGTCGTGCGGCTGCCCGCCGACGATTCCGGCGATCTCGGCGAGGGAAAGGGCGATCACTTGGTCATCCCTGACTGTTGTTCTCGTGGGTGTGTGCGCGGGCTCCGGGGGCCGGCGTGCGCCCCAGGGAACGCTCGATGGCCTCGCGCAGGATCTTGCGGTCGTCGAAGGGGCGTACCACTCCGTGGATGTCCTGGCCCTGCTCGTGGCCCTTTCCGGCCACCAGCACGGTGTCTCCGGGCTCGGCGCGGGCGACCGCCGCGGCGATGGCCGCGGCACGGTCGGCGTCCAC
The DNA here is from genome assembly GCF_042803195.1 of Streptomyces sp. NPDC057428. NCBI lineage: Bacteria > Bacillati > Actinomycetota > Actinomycetes > Kitasatosporales > Streptomycetaceae > Streptomyces > Streptomyces sp. NPDC057428. Next base: position 16,548 of record NZ_JBHVCT010000078.1, on the reverse strand, counting down.
GAGCACGTCGCCGCGTTCGTGGACGGGTACCTCGGCGGCGCCGGAGAGCATGGCGGCGAGAATCGCGAGCGGGTCCTCGGAACGGGGGTTGTCCGAGGTCAGTACGGCGGTGTCGGCGAGCCGTGCCGCCGCGGCGCCCATCGGGCCCCGCTTGGTCGTGTCACGGTCGCCGCCACAGCCGAGCACGATGTGCACCCGGCCCTCGGTCACCTTCTGCAGGGAGCGCAGGACGGACTCGACGGCGTCGGTCTTGTGCGCGTAGTCCACGACCGCGAGGTACGGCTGACCGGCGTCCACGCGCTCCAGCCGGCCCGGGACGCCGGGGACGGCGGCGACGCCGTCGGCGGCGATCTGCGGGTCGACGCCCGCGACGGCCAGCGTCACGATCGCGGCCAGGGTGTTGGCCACGTTGAACGGGCCGGGCAGCGGTGCCCGGGCCGTGACGCGCTCACCCTTGGGACCGATCACGGTCAAGGTGCTGTCCTGGGGGCCGACTTCGACGCCCTCGGCCCGCCAGTCGGCGTCCGGGTGGCCCTCCGCCGAGAAGGTGACGACCGGGATGGACGCCTCGTCGACCAGCCTGCGGCCGTACTCGTCGTCGAAGTTGACCACGCCGAGCTTGCTGCGCTCCGGGGTGAACAGCTGCGCCTTGGCCTGGAAGTAGTCCTCCATGCCGGAGTGGAACTCCATGTGCTCCGGGCTGAGGTTGTTGAACACGGCGACGTCGAAGACGCAGCCGTCGACCCGGCCGAGGACCAGGGCGTGGCTGGAGACCTCCATCGCGACCGCCTCGACGCCCCGTTCGCGCATGACGGCGAAGAGGGCCTGCAGGTCGGTGGCCTCGGGGGTGGTGCGCTCCGACTTGATGCGCTCGTCGCCGATCCGCATCTCCACGGTGCCGATCAGCCCGGTGCTGCGTCCGGCGCCGCGCAGGCCGCCCTCGACGAGGTAGGCCGTGGTGGTCTTGCCGGAGGTACCGGTGATGCCGATCTGGAGCAGGCCGACGCCCGGCCGGCCGTAGATCTCGGCGGCGATGTCGCCCATCCGGCCGCGCGGGTTCTCGGTGACGAGGACCGGGAGGCCGGTGGCGGCGGCGCGCTCGGCGCCCGACGGGTCGGTGAGGATCGCGGCCGCGCCCAGGCCCGCGGCCTGGGCCGCGAAGTCGGCGCCGTGGAGGCGGGCACCGGGCAGGGCCGCGTACACGTCCCCCGGACGTACCGCCCGGGAGTCGTGGGTGATGCCGGTGACCTCTCCGGCATCCTGCGGTCCGGCACCGAGCCGGGCTGCCAGCTCTCCGAGGGACGTCGGCCGGAGCCGGTCCGGTCGGGGCGCTCCCGGGTAGTTCACAGGCGCGTCCTTCTGAGTGGTTTGGAACTGATCAGCGTGGGGCACGGCGGTGAGCGTACCGGGCGGACCCGGCCTCTCGCGAAGTGAGGGGCCGGGGTTGCGGAACTTCTCGTTCCGGTTCCCGGGATCAGGGGTGATCGTCGTCACTGAGGGTTCCCCGACTCACTCGCCGGGTTTGAAGGAGACCGGAAGCCTGGCGGGATCGCTGCCGGACGGTGCGGTCTGGAGGGTCTTGAGTGCGAACTCCATGACCTTCTTGTAGATCGGGCCGCAGATCTGGCCGCCGAAGTAGCTCCCCCGGGTGGGGTTCTGGATGGCGCAGTAGACGGCGATCTGCGGGTCGTCGGCGGGGGCGAACCCCGCGAAGGAGGCGGTGTAGCCCTTGTAGATGCCGCGCACGGGATCCACACGGTTGGCCGTGCCCGTCTTGCCCGCGACCCGGTAGCCCTGGATGTGCGCCTTGGCCCCGGTGCCCTCCCGGTCGTCCACCACGGACTCGAGCATCTTCGCCAGGGTCGCGGCCGTCTTCTCGCTCACCACCCGGGTGCGTTTCGGGGCCGCCGCGGCCGTGTAGTGCCCTTCGCCGTCCTTGCTCCCGCGCACCAGGGTCGGCTCGATCCGGACCCCGCCGTTGGCGATGGTCTGGTAGACCGACGCGGCCTGCATGGCGTTCAGCGAGAGCCCCTGGCCGAACGGGATCGTGAACTGCTGGGAGGTCGACCAGTCCTGCGGCTTGGCGAGGATGCCCGGCGACTCGCCCGGGTAGTCGAGGCCCGTGGTGCTGCCGATGCCGAACTTGCGCAGGTAGGAGTGCAGGACCTTGTTGGCTTCGGCCTGGGTCTTCCCGAGCTGCCCGGTGGCCAGGATGGTGCCGATGTTGCTCGATTTCGCGAGTACGCCGTTGAGCGTGAGGTACCAGGTGGGGTGGTCGATGTCGTCCCTGAAGAGCCGGTCCCCGCGGTGCAGCCGGTTGGGCACCGTCACGTGCGTACCGGGCGTGGCGGCCCCCTCCTCCAGAACCGCGGCCATCGACATGACCTTGCTGGTCGAGCCGGGCTCGTAGACGTCCTGGAGCGCCGCGTTGCCCAGGGCGGCGGAGTTGCTCCGCGTGAGGTCGTTGGGGTCGTAGCCGGGGGCGTTGGCCATGGCCAGGACCTCGCCGGTCCTGGTGTTCTGGACGATCACGTAGCCGCGGTCCGCCTTCGACTTCTCGACCTGGTCCGCCATGGCCCGCTGGGCGGCCCACTGGATGTCACGGTCGATCGTCAGTTCGACGTCGGTGCCGGCGACGGCGGGGATCTCCTTGGAGCCCGCTGTCGGTACGGGCCGGCCGCCGGCCTGGGCGTACCGGATCTTGCCGTCCTCACCCTGGAGCCGCTTGTTCAGCTGTGCCTCCAGGCCCCCGCCGCCCTTGCCCTCGGCGTTCACGAAACCCAGTATCCCGGCGGCGAGATCTCCGTTCGGGTAGACCCGCTTGGTCGTGGGTTCCTGGAGGACCCCGGCCAGCACGTTCGCACCGGGACCGCCCTTGGCCCTGTCCTCGGCGGCCTTCTCCGCGAAGGCCGCCTTGAGGTCCTTGATCTGCTTCCAGACCTGCGGGGTCTGCCGCCGCGCCAGGACCGTGTAGCGGCTCCTGGGGGTCGACAGCTTCTTCGTCAGCTCGGCGGCGTCCTCGTCGAGGATCGGGGCGAGGAGCGCCGCCGCCTGCTGCGGCGCGTCCGGGGCCTTGCTGTCCTCGGGGGTGAAGAGCTTCGGGTCGGCGGTGATGTCGTGCGCGTCCACGCTGGTGGCCAGGGCGATACCGCTGCGGTCGGTGATCTCACCCCGTTCGGCGGCGATCGTGTACTCGAGGTAGCGGTTCTTCTGGGCCATGGCCGAGTAGGCACCCGCGTCCACGGCCTGGACCTGGAGAAGCCGTACGACGAACGCCAGCATCACCAGGGTGAGACAGAGGCTGATCAGGCGTAGCCGGGGCCGTGGGCTGCCGAGGCGGATGGACTGCTGGGAGCCCCCCCGCTTCGTTCCGGCCGGGCGCCGGGTGCGTCGCGCCTCGGGGCGTACGGCCGGGCGCGGACGGCCGGATCCGGCCGCGTTGCGGGCGCGGGCGGGGCCGGGCACGCGGCGGCGCGGCGGTTCCTTGGACGGCACTGCGTCACCTGCCGGGGCTGGTCGGGGGCGAAGTCGTCGGGGGCGAAGTCGTCGGGGTCTGTGTCATGGAGGCGCCCGGGTCCGGAGCCGCGGGCGGGGGCGAGGAGCCGGCCGCGGTCGGGGCCGCCAGGGGCTCGGGTTCGCTCTTGGCGGGTGTCGGGACGATGACGGGCGAGGGATCGGCGGTGGCCCGCTCACTCACCCCGCGCACGGTGCCGTCCGGGTCCAGGAAGGCGGGGCTGCCACCGGGGACCATGCCGAGTTCCCGGGCCCGGCGCTCCAGCGCGTCGGGCTCGGAGTAGCTGTCGACGCCACGCTGCAGGGCCTGCTGCTCGTCGGTGACCTCGGTGGTCTCCCGCTTCAGCTTGGTCAGCCTGAACGATCCCTCGTTGAGAGCCGAGTTGAGCAGGAGGAGCGAGATCAGGCCACCGGCGAGCAGAAGCACGACCAGGAGGACGAAAGGGGTGCGGGCGGCGGTGCTCGGCCCAGCCGGCATGAGCCGGGCGAGCCGGCCCGCCCGGCCCTTCGCCTGCTCGGCCGTCCCGGTCACCGCGGTGCCACCGGCCCTCCCGGCGTACGGCCCGTACGGGGATCGCTCATCGCTCCTCCTCGCGGATCCGCTGGGCACCTCGCAGCCGGGCGGGGGCGGCGCGCCTGTTCTCGGCCACCTCCTCCTCGGTGGGCAGTTCGGCTCCGCGGGTAAGCAGCTTCAGGCGGGGCTGGTAGCGCTCGGGGACGACGGGCAGCCCGGGCGGGGCCGTGTTCGCGGCACCGGCCGCGAACACCTGCTTGACCAGCCGGTCCTCGAGCGAGTGGTAGGACAGGACGGCGATCCGGCCACCGACGGCGAGGCTGCCGACCGCGGCCGGAACGGCCCGCTCCAGCACGGCGAGTTCGCCGTTGACCTCGATCCGCAGCGCCTGGAAGGTTCGCTTGGCCGGGTTGCCCCCGGTGCGCTTGGCGGCCTGCGGCAGGGAGTCCCGGATCAGCTCCACGAGGCGGGCGCTGTTGCTGAAGGGCTCCTTCTCGCGTTCGCGCACGACTGCCGAGACGATTCTCTTGGCCTGCTTCTCCTCGCCGTACGCACGCAGGATCCTGACCAGTTCGCCCGGCGGGTAGGTGTTGAGCACCTCGGCCGCGCCGATGCCGGTCGTCTGGTCCATGCGCATGTCGAGCGGCGCGTCCTGCGCGTAGGCGAACCCGCGGTCGGCCTCGTCCAGCTGCATCGAGGAGACGCCCAGGTCGAAGAGGACACCATGGACCTTGGGGATCCCCAGCCGGTCGAGTACGTCGGGGAGTTCGTCGTAGACGGCGTGCACCAGGGTGGCGCGGTCTCCGTAGGGGGCGAGGCGTTCGCCGGAGAGCCGCAGCGCCTCCTTGTCCCGGTCCAGGGCGACCAGCCGGACGTCGGGGAAGGCGGCGAGCAGTGCCTCACTGTGCCCGCCGAGCCCGAGCGTGCAGTCCACCACGACCGGGGGCTGCGATCCTGGGCTCGTCGCCTCCAGAGCCGGGGCCAACAGGTCCAGGCATCGCTGGAGCATCACCGGGACGTGGCGGGTCTGGCTCAAAGCGCCCTCTCAGGCTCTGTCCCGTGACGGCCGCACGTGCGGTCTGGTCCCCGCCCGCTCGGAAGGGGAGGTCTGCCGGCGCCGGGGAAGGTGGCGTCGGCCGACCGCGAGCGGGCAAGGGCCGGGCCGCATGTACGCCGCACATCACGGGAACGCGAAACGTGTAGAAATATGCAGAATGTGCAGGCGTGTCGGTAACTTCGCGTCACTTTAGTCCACCCTGCCATTCGATCCATTCCCGATCAACGAACCGCGCAGCGCGTGGCGGCACCGTGACGTGACGGGGAACCTCACCCGGGTGGGTGCATGGGCCTGAGTCTTGTGGGTTACCTCACAACAAGTGTCGTTGACGTTCTTTGTTCCGACCCACAGCACGCAACGAGCGAAGGTGGCGGCTAACGTCATAGGCATGTCGACTTCTGCGCAGTCTCCCGCCGAGACCGATCCCGCCGCCACCCGTTCCGGTGGGACGGTGACCGACCGGCTGGTCGAGCTGAACGGCCGTTACGCCGAGGCCTTCAGCGACCCGGGCATGGACGCACGGCCGGTTCTGCACGTGGCCGTGGTCGCGTGCATGGACGCCCGCCTCGACCTCCACGCCGCGCTCGGCCTCGAACTCGGCGACTGCCACACCATCCGCAACGCGGGTGGCGTGGTGACCGACGACGTCATCCGTTCGCTGACCATCAGCCAGCGGGCGCTCGGTACCCGCAGCGTCATACTGATCCACCACACGAACTGCGGCCTCGAGTCGCTGACCGAGGGCTTCCGGCAGGAGCTGGAGCTCGAGGTCGGCCAGCGCCCGGTCTGGGCGGTGGAGGCCTACTCCGACGCCGACCAGGACGTACGCCAGTCGATGCAGCGCGTACGCACGTCGCCGTTCCTCCTGCACACGGACGACATCCGCGGGTTCGTCTTCGACGTGACCACGGGCAAGCTGCGCGAGATCCTCCCCGCCTCCTGACCACCCCTCGACATACGGGCCACATCCGGCATATCGCTTCCACTTGTCCACAGGCGAGTGACACGAAGCGGTAACGGCAACAAGAATACGGGTGTGACATCTCTCCGGGTCCTCCGGAGAGTGTCCGTATTTCGGGGCGGGCCGGGCAGTCTTGTGCCGCCGTCCGTGCACAAGGGCCAAGGAGGGCCGGGTGACGACCTATGACGATCGAGCGAGCCTCACAGATCTGACGACGACAGCGGAGCGGGTGCGCAGGTCGATCGAAGGTGTGATCGAGGGCAAGCCTGAGGTCGTACGGCTTTCTCTGACCGTGTTGCTGGCCGAGGGGCACCTCCTGATCGAGGACGTGCCCGGGGTCGGCAAGACGATGCTGGCCAAGGCGCTGGCGCGGTCCATCGACTGCTCGGTGCGCCGTATCCAGTTCACTCCCGACCTGCTGCCCTCGGACATCACCGGGGTGTCGATCTTCGACCAGCAGCAGCGGGACTTCGAGTTCAAGCCGGGCGCGATCTTCGCCCAGATCGTGATCGGCGACGAGATCAACCGCGCCTCGCCGAAGACCCAGTCGGCGCTGCTGGAGTCGATGGAGGAGCGCCAGGTCACCATCGACGGCCACACCTACGAACTGCCCGACCCCTTCATGGTCGTGGCCACCCAGAACCCGGTGGAGATGGAGGGCACCTATCCGCTGCCCGAGGCCCAGCGCGACCGGTTCATGGCCCGGGTCTCGATCGGCTACCCGAGCGCGGAGGCCGAGCTCCAGATGCTCGACGTCCACGGCGGAGCCTCGCCGCTGGACGACCTGCGGCCGGTGGCCCACGCGCACGACATCGTGAAGCTGATCGAAGCGGTGCGCACGGTCCACGTGGCGGAATCCGTCCGGCGGTACGCCGTGGAACTGGTGGCGGCCACCCGGCAGCACGCGGATCTCAGACTCGGGGCCTCGCCGCGCGCGACCCTGCACCTGCTGCGGGCGGCCAAGGCCTCGGCGGCCCTGGCCGGGCGGGACTACGCCCTCCCGGACGACGTCCAGGCGCTCGCCGTCGCGGTGCTCGCCCACCGGCTCCTGCCCACGGCACAGGCGCAGCTCAACCGCCGTACCGCCGAGCAGGTCGTGCTGGACATCCTGCAGCGCACACCGGTGCCGACGTCGGGCGGCGTGGCCGCACCGGCACAGTCGCAGCACCGGCCCGGCAGCCCGGTGTACGGCGGTCAGCCCGGCGCGCGGCGGCTGTGATGGCGGCCGGGATTCCCGGTCCGGTGGAGAGCAGCGACGACAAGGGCGGCCCGCGAGCGGCCTTGAGCGGACTCACGACCCGGGGCCGGTCCTTCCTGGCCGCCGGTGTCGCGGCCGCGGCCTGCGCCTATGTACTGGGCCAGGCCGACCTGCTGCGGGTCGGCCTGCTGCTGGCCGTGCTGCCCCTGGTCTGCGTCGCCGTGCTCCACCGCACCCGCTACCAGGTGTCGGGCAGCCGGCGGCTGTCGCCGACCCGGGTGCCGGTCGGCTCGGAGGCACGGGTCCGTCTGCGGATGGAAAACGTGTCACGGCTGCCGACCGGACTGCTCATGCTCCAGGACCACGTTCCGTACGTACTCGGCCCCCGGCCCCGCTTCGTGCTGGACCGGGTGGAGGCGGGCGGCGTGCGGGAGGTGTCCTACCGGGTCCGGTCCGACCTGCGCGGGCGCTACCCGCTGGGGCCGCTGCAACTGCGGCTGAGCGATCCGTTCGGGATGTGCGAGCTGACCCGTTCCTTCAGCGCGTACGACACCCTCGTGGTCATCCCCCGCACCGAGCCCCTGCCACCGCTGCGGCTGACCGGCGAGGCCTCGGGCTACGGCGACGGGAGGCAGAGGTCACTGGCCCTGGCGGGCGAGGACGACATCATCCCGCGCGGTTACCGGCACGGCGACGACCTGCGCCGGGTGCACTGGCGTTCCACCGCGCGACACGGCGAACTGATGGTGCGTCGCGAGGAACAGCCGCAGCGGGCCAGGTGCACGGTGCTGCTCGACACCCGGCGGATCGCCTACCAGGACGCAGGACCGGACTCCGCCTTCGAGTGGGCGGTGTCGGGGGCGGCGTCAGCGCTGGTGCACATGCTGGAGCGTGGCTTCGCCGTGCGCCTGCTGACCGACGACGGGAACGCGGTGCCGGGCGAGAGCGGCGACGGCTTCGCCGGATCGACACAGGATTCCGCGGACTCCGCGGGCCTGATGATGGACACCCTCGCGGTCGTCGACCACTCCGACGGGGGCGGGCTCTCCCGCGCGCACGACGTGCTGCGCGGCACGAACGAGGGACTACTGGTGGCGTTCTTCGGCGATCTCGACGAGGAGCAGGCGGCGGCAGCGGCCCGGATGCGGCAGCGCAGCCGCGGGGCCGTCGCCTTCGTCCTGGACAGTGCCGACCGGGCGGACGGCCGGGAGGCGCTTCCTCACGCGCCGGCCGCCGGTCACCTGCGGTTGCTGCGCGAAGCGGGGTGGACGGTGGTGCCGGTTCCGCCCGGGGCGGAGCTTTCCCGGCTGTGGCAGCAGGCAGGTCAGGGACGCTCGGACGCGCACTCCACAGCGGCCGGTCCGACGACGGGATTCCCGGGGGGTTGGTCATGAGCGGGCGTACCAGGCTGGCGCTGTGCGCCTTCGCGGCCACGATGATGGCCGCCGGTGCCCTGCTGCCGCTGGTCGACACGTCGAAGTGGGTCCTGCAGGCCGCCTTCCTGCTGGCGCTCCAGGGCGGCGCGGGCGCGCTCGCCCGCCGGATGTCGTTCGCGCGGATACTCACGGTCTCGCTCCAGGTGCTCGTCACCCTGGTGTCGCTCACCGTGGCCTTCGCGCGGGAGCACGCCGTGTTCGGAGTGCTGCCCGGCCCGGAGGCGGTCCGGTGGCTCGCCGAGTTGCTGACCGCGGGCGGGGACGACGTCGGCCGGTACGCGATTCCCGCACCCGCGACGGACGGCATCCGGCTGATGCTGATCGGCGGAGTGCTGCTGATCGGCCTGGCCGTGGATGTCCTCGCGGTGACCTTCCGCTCCGCGGCTCCGGCCGGACTGCCGCTCCTCGCGCTCTACTCGGTGGCGGCGGGGCTGTCCGACGGCGGGGCGGGGTGGCTGTGGTTCCTGCTCGCGGCGTGCGGCTATCTGCTGCTCCTGCTCGCGGAGGGCCGGGACCGGCTGTCCCGGTGGGGGCGGGTGTTCGGCGGTGTGTCCAGTACGTCGGGGGGCCTGGCGGCCGGTCTGGAGGGTTCGGGAAGGCTCATGGCCCCGGTGCGGACCGGACGTCGCATCGGCGCGGTGGCGCTGGGGGTCGCGCTGGCCGTGCCCGCCGCGCTGCCGGCGCTGGACGGCGGACTCCTGGGCGGGACGGGCGGCGGGTCGGGGCGGGGCAGCGGCGGAGGCACGATCTCCGCGGTCAATCCCCTGGTCTCCCTGCAGAACAACCTGAACCAGCCGGAGAACCGGGAGGTGATCTCCTACCGGACCAACGCCGCGAATCCGCAGGGCTTCTACCTGCGCATCCTGGCCCTGGACCAGTTCAGCGGGGGCGAGTGGCGCCCGTCGACCCGCAGGCTGAAGGACGTCCCGGACAGGCTGCCGCAACCGGCCGGGCTGGGTCAGGACGTCGCGGTCACCGAAGTCAGGACCAACCTCTCCGCGTCGCGTTCCTACGCGCAGACGTATCTGCCGCTCCCCTACCCGGCGAGCGAGGTGGACGTGCGGGGCCGCTGGCGGTTCGAACCGGAGGGACGCACCCTCGTCGGTGACGACGGCCAGACGACGCGCGGCGTGCGGTACGAGGTGAGCAGCCTGGCCGTCGAGCCGACGGCCGCGCAGCTCGCCGGGGCCCTGGCGCCGCCCTCCGATCTGCTGCGCGAGTACACACGGGTTCCCCGCTCGCTGCCGGACGTGGTCGGCAGGACGGCGAAGCGGGTGACCGAAGGGTCCTCCGGTGACTACGAGGCGGCGGTGAAGCTGCAGGACTGGTTCGCCTCGGAGGGCGATTTCCGGTACGACACGACCGTGACGTCGGGCACCGGTACCGCCGCCATCGAACGGTTCCTGAAGGACAAGGAAGGCTTCTGCGTCCACTTCTCCTTCACGATGGCCGCGATGGCCAGGACTCTCGGCATCCCGGCACGGGTCGCGGTCGGGTTCACACCTGGCACCGTCCAGGCGGACGGGTCGGTGTCGGTGGGGCTGCGGGACGCGCACGCCTGGCCCGAGCTGTATTTCCAGGGAGTGGGGTGGACCCGCTTCGAGCCGACTCCCTCGCGGGGCAGCACCCCTTCATACACCCGGCCGGACGCGCCGACGCAGGACGCGAGCGATCCGGCGGCTCCGGCGGAGGGCTCCTCCGTGGCGCCCACGGCCGCGCCCACGGCCACGGAATCCTGCCCGGTGCAGTTGCGCCGCGAGGGTGAGTGCGGTGCGTCCGCGGCTCCCGGGGCGGTATATTCCGGCGGCTCGGGTACCTTGACGGGGGCGGTGGCGCTGTGGCTGCTCGGTGGTCTGCTGGTGCTCGCGCTCCCGTTCCTGCCGATGCTCTGGCGACTGCGGCTCCGCGCCCGGCGGCTCGGCCGCTCGGAGGGCCGTACACCGGCGGATGCCACGGCCAGGGTCATGGCCGCCTGGTGCGAGATGACCGACACGGCCTGGGATCACGGCATCACGCCGGACGAGTCCCAGACCCCCCGGAAGGCCGCGGCACGCCTCGTGCGGCTGGGCGGTGTCGACGGCACTGCGTCCGCGGCTGCCCATCGGGTGGCCGGGGCGGTGGAGCAGGTGCTGTACGCACCCGAGCCCCGGCCCGGCGACGGCTCGGCGGAGGACGTCCGGGCGGTGCGGGCCGGTCTGTGGGCATCGGCCGGACGATGGGGCAGGCTGCGGGCGACAGTGGCACCGCGTTCAGCCGTTCGGGTGATATGGGCCGTGTCCGAGCGCAGGACGGAACTCGGCCGGCGTTGGTCCGGCCGGGTGGGACGCGGTGGCTGGGCGGCCAGGCTGCGCCGCCCGTCGGGCCAGGAGGGCTGACCTCGGGACCGGACGACTCCCCATGCCGGGTGTCCGAGGGCGGCCTCCCCCTCCTCGGACACCGGGGCGGCCTCTCTGAGCCGTGGCCGGCCCGGAAAGGCCCTTCGGGGCCCGGGTGGGCAGCGCGAGGACGCCCTGCGCGGGAGGTCGTCCTGGCCGCAGCACTGCGAGTAAACGCGTGAGGTCCAGCGTCAAGTTCTCGTCGTGCGCGGTCCGCGTCCGGCAGTGACTACGGCCACCTGCCGGAAAGCGGAGAGCTCACTGGCCCTGTTCGTCGCGGCGGCGCTGCCACCGCTGTTCGATCCGGTTCATCATTGACCGGCGCTGCCTGGGGTGGCGGCTGTCGCCTCCGCCCCCGCTCGCGCTCCCGGCCGGCTGCTGCTCACCGGGCTTGGGCGCTCTGCGCCACCCGGTGACCGCCAGCACGGCGCAGCCCAGCATGACGAGGAATCCCGCCACGCTGACCCAGGTCTGCTGGAAGACCATTCCGGCCATGAGGAGCGCGATACCCACCAGAAAGCCGGCCACCGCCTGGTAGACCCGTCGCCGGGTGTACCTGCGCAGCCCGCTTCCCTCAAGCGCTGTAGCGAACTTGGGATCTTCGGCGTACAGCGCTCGCTCCATCTGCTCGAGCATTCGCTGCTCGTGCTCCGAGAGCGGCACGGAGTCCTCCTCGTCGTCGGCCGCGGGGGCGACCGGTATGCGGCCCTTCCAGGATAGGCAGGGATTCGCCCCCGTGAAACCCGCCCTCTAGCCATAGCCAGTCCGGACCGCCATGTCGGCTCGGCTGCTGAGGCGTAGATTCCCCGACCTCCGATCCGTCATGCCGGATGGTGTCACCCGATCATACGGGGCCCGCGGCCCGATCGGGTGTTCTGAGCGGTACTCCGTCTGCGGCTGCGTTGCTGATCAGCCGTGCTCCGGTCGCTCCACGCCCACACTCGGGAGGGCTCCCCGTCCGGCTCAGCCGCGCTTCTCTCCCAGAACGTGCAGCTGGGTCGCCACCGAGTGGAACGCCGGCAGCTCCGCGACGGCCGCCTCCAGCCTGAGCAGCTCCTCCATGGCACCCGGCTCGGTGTCCACGAGAACGCCCGGGACGAGGTCGGCGAAGACGCGCACCCCGTGGACCGGGCCGACCTCCATGCCGGCGTCAGCGACGAGTCCCGCCAGCTGGTCGGCGGTGAACCTGCGAGGCACGGGATCGCCGTCGCCCCAGCGGCCGGCCGGGTCCGTCAGCGCCTTGCGGGCCTCGGCGAAGTGTCCGGCGAGCGCCCTGGCCAGGACGGCTCCGCCAAGACCGGCGCCGAGCAGGCTGAGCGCGCCGGACGGGCGGAGGGCCTCCGCCGCGTTCCGCACACCTTCGGCGGGGTCGTCGACGTACTCCAGGACGCCGTGGCACAGCACCGCGTCGTAGCCCGCGCGGTCGACGACCTCGAACAGGCCGAGGATGTCCCCCTGGACACCGCGGACCCTGTCGGCGACCCCGGCCTCCTCCGCACGGCGCTCCAGGGCGAACAGGGCGTTGGGGCTGGGGTCGACGACCGTCACCCGGTGGCCGAGCCGGGCGACGGGCACCGCGAAGTTGCCGGTGCCCCCGCCGGTGTCCAGCACGTCCAGGGCTTCCCTGCCGGTGGCCCTGACCCGGTGCTCCAGGGCGTCCTTGAGGACCTCCCAGACCACGGCGGTACGGAGGGAGGCGCGGGGGCGCAGCTGGTCCGACACGGCAGTTGACTCCTCGGCACGGTGCCGCCACGGACGGCGGAGCGTGAACGGTGCAGGTGGTACGGGCCCTCCACCCTATTGCCTCGCACCACCCGCACGGTCACCCCTCGTCGCGCTCCGCCCCGGCGGCTATCGGGGCAGGTCCTTCCGGGGCTGGGGAAGGACCGGCTGGAGGACGAGGAGCCGCTCGACGAGGCGGAGGAACATCACCGCGTCGCGCAGCAGGTCGTCGGCGTCGCGGCTGGTGGCCGCGCCGGGTATGCCGGCTTCGGCACGGGCCCTGCGCTGAGCTCCGGAGGCGAACAAGGCGCTCCACTCGGTGAGTTCGGGCGCCGTCTCCGGGAGCACCTCCCAGGCGCTGCGGATCCGCTCCCGGCGGCGCCCGCTCGTCTCGGGCCTGCCCCGGGCGGCGAGGACCGCGGCCGCCGTGCGCAGCGCGGCGAGGTGTGCGGTGGCGTACCGCTCGTTCGGAACGTCGAGTACGGCGGCCTCGACCAGTCCGGTGTGGGCCTGGGCGAGCAGATCGAGAGCGGCGGGTGGGGCCGTGGTGCGGCGCAGCACGGGGTGGACGTCGGTTGCCGGACCGGTCAGTGAGGGGGCAGGGCTGCCTGTGCGGCGCCGCGGTGCGGCTGCTGCGGACGAGCTGGCCATGACGAACCTCCTGTCGTCGTGTGACGGCTCCGTAGCCGTACGTACCCATTCTGGCGAGACCTACTGACAACTCATCAGGATCTGCCCCTGACCAGCGGCTTTGCTTCGAGCGCGAGTTCGGGCTATTTTTTTGGACTGACCAGTCAGTCTAAAAGTTGGGGGTGGGGGTCGTGGACAGCCCGCACGGAGCGGCGCTGAGCGCCGAGGGCTTCGGACTCGAGGGGCCGCGCGGCTGGGCGTTCCACGGGGTGGGGTTCAGCGCCGGGCCCGGCTCCCTGGTCGCGGTGGCGGGTCCGTCCGGCTCGGGCCGGACCTGTCTGCTGCTCGCGCTGACCGGTCGGATGCGCTCCACGGCGGGCCACGCGGAGGTCGGCGGCGAGCGTCTGCCCGGACGGCTCGCCGCGGTACGCGGGTTCAGCGCGCTCGGCCCTGTCCCCGGCGTCAGCGAACTGGATCCCGCGTTCACGGTCGCCGAGCACCTGCGGGAACGCGCCCTGCTGCGGCGCCGTTTCGACGGATCACCGCGCTCCCTGCTGCGGCCCCGTGCCGAGCGCGCCGCCGCGTCCAGGGCCGTGGTCGAGGCGGCTCTCGAAGCCGCGGGGCTGGACCTCTCGGAACTCCCCAAGGCCGAACGGACCTCCGTACGGGACCTGGAGCGACTGGAGGCGCTCCGCCTGTCCGTCGCACTCGCGCTGATGGGGCGCCCGAGGCTCCTGGCCGTGGACGACACCGACCTCAAGCTGTCCGCGTCGGACCGGGCCCTTGCCTGGGAACTGCTGCGCGGCCTCGCGGCTGACGGTACGACGGTGCTGGCGGTGTGCAGCGAGGCTCCTGCCGACGCCGTCGTGGTGCGCGCGCGGCCGGCCGAGGACGACACGACGAACCGGAAGGACACGGCAGATGCGATCGCCGAGACTGGCCGCGCTTGAGCTGCGGAGGTTCGGCAGGGGCCGGATGCCGCGCGCCGCGCTGGTGGCTCTGCTCCTGCTGCCCCTGCTGTACGGGGCCCTCTACCTCTGGTCCTTCTGGGACCCGTACGGGCGGCTCGACCGCATCCCTGTCGCCCTCGTCAACGACGACAAGGGTGCGAGCACCCGCGGCGAACATCTGTCGGCCGGCGACGAGATCACCGGAAAGCTGCTCGACAGCAAGGTCTTCGACTGGCACCAGGTCGGCTCCGCCGAGGCCGAACGGGGCGTCGAGGACGGGACGTACTACCTCTCGCTGACCATGCCGTCGGACTTCAGCGAGCGCATCGCGTCGAGCGCGGGGGACTCCCCCGGGACGGGCGCACTCCAGGTGCGGACGAACGACGCCAACAACTACATCGTCGGACAGATCTCCAGGACGGTGTTCGCCGAGGTCCGCAGCGCCGCCTCGGCGAAGGCCTCACGCGGCTTCCTGGACAAGATCTTCATCAACTTCTCGGGTCTGCACGACGCGACCGCGAAGGCGGCCAAGGGGGCCGACGATCTCGAGAGCGGTCTGACGAAGGCGAAGAAGGGCTCGAAGGACCTCGCGGACGGTCTCAGGACCGCCAAGTCGGGCAGCGGAACGCTCTCTTCCGGCCTCATCAGGCTCGACAAGGGAGCGGGAGACCTCGAGGCGGGGTCCCGGCAGGTCGCCGACGGCACCCAGTCGCTCGCCGACAAGGTCGGCAAGGCGGCCGCCGACGTACGGCCGTTCCTCAAGGACAACGGAAAGGCCATCGGGGACACGGCCCGGCTGGTGTCCGACTCCTCGAAGGCGGTACGGGACAACCTCGATCTGCTGGTGGAGGCGGCACCCACCGCCTCGGCCGCCGCGCACAAGGCCTCCGACGACCTGACCGAGGTCTACCGCCTGCGCTGCGAGGACCAGCCGCTGCCCGATCCGGGGGTCTGCCCGCAGCTGAAGCGCGCCAGGACCGCCGCGGCCGATGTCGCCAAGGTCTCCGACGACGTGAACGCCCTGGTCACGAATCAGAAGGGCGACCTGACGAAGCTGCGCGGCCAACTGACCACACTGCAGAAGCAGGCCGACGCCCTGGCGAAGCGCTCGCCGGACCTCGACACGGACCTGGAGTCCGCGGTGGCCCGGATCAACGCGCTCAACACCGGGGCACACAAGGTGGCCAAGGGCGCCGACACCCTCCACACCGGGCTGGGCACCGCCAAGGCCGGCGCCGGGAACCTGGACAAGGGGGTCAGGAAGCTCGGGACGGGCGCCAGGAGTCTGGACAGCGGGCTCCACCGGCTCGGTGACGGCTCCGCGACTCTCGCCCAGGGGCTGAACGACGGCGTCGGCAAGATCCCGGACTACGACAAGAGCGACCGCGACGCGCGCACCGGTGTCATGGCCGACCCCGTGAAGCTCGCCTCCTCCTCGCTGCACGCGGCGCCGAACTACGGGACCGGTTTCGCCCCCTACTTCATCCCCCTCTCGCTGTGGGTGGGCGCGATGGTGGCCTACATGCTCATCCAGCCGCTCAACCGCCGGGCGCTCTCGGCCGGCGCACCGGCCTGGCGCATCGCCTTCGCGGGCTGGCTGCCGGTGGCCGCGATCGGCCTGCTCCAGGTCGCGGCCCTGATGTCCGTCCTGCACTGGCGGCTCGGTCTGCAGATGACGCACGCCGCCGGGACGATCGGCTTCCTGGCCCTGGTGACCTGCTGCTTCGCCGCGATCGTCCAGTGGCTGAACGCGCGGTTCGGCGCGGCGGGCCGGATCCTCGTGCTCGCGGTACTGATGCTCCAGCTGACGTCGGCCGGGGGGACGTATCCGGTCCAGACCAGCCCCGGCTTCTTCGGCGCGATCCACCCGTACCTGCCGATGACCTACGTGGTGGACGGGCTGCGCCGGCTGATCACGGGCGGCGGGCTCGGGCCGGTCTGGCAGGGCTGCGCCGTGCTGCTGGCCTTCACCGCGGGGGCGCTGGCACTGACCGCGGTCTCGGCCCGCCGCAAGCAGGTGTGGACCCTGGACAGGCTGCACCCGGAGCTGAGTCTGTGACCTCTCAAGGACCTTTGAAACCTCCCCCTCGTGAACGGGGGGGATTCCTGGCTCACTTCGCCTGACGCCTAGCAGGTGGCAGGGCTTACAAGATCAGCACCAGCCGGGTTGAGACCAGCCCGGACGAGCATCA
>NZ_JBHVCT010000077.1:0-30367 GCF_042803195.1 Streptomyces sp. NPDC057428 | reverse complement strand
ACTGCCATGGCAGGTTCTCCTGGTTCTCGGTGGAACGGGTCTTTGGTAGGTGCCTGGGGCGGGGACACGTGCGCGGAGTGGAATCACCCGCTCTCGTCACCCGTTCAGGCGGTGACGTCATCATGGCACCCGCAAACATCACCCGTCAAGACGGTGACGAATGGAAACGGTGGACCGGCAAAGCACCTACCGACCTACGAACGCACACACACCCGAGTAAGGTCCGCGGACAGCAGTCTTAAGGTGTGGGCATGGTGCGTCCTGAAAGCTGGTCCAGGCTCGGGGTGGAAGTCCCGTCCGGGTAGGCACCGGAGTGCCCGGTAGCAGGTGCCCGGTTCGTCGTGGAGACGCGGCGGGCTGAGCGGGATGTCAAAAGCCCCTTTGGGGGGAGCAAGCGCGCGGGCCGTAGCGTCAAGCGAACCTTGCAGCCTCGTCAAACCGACAACGGAGAAGCCGAGCCTGTCATGTCAGGGCGAAGGCCACGTCCCGGGGGCCCTGTTCCGGGGTCAGCCCTTGGGGTTCTCCCGGGGTATGGGGGGCGGCACGTGTGCACAGTCTGGGCCGGAACAGGAGAGACCCGTCTGACCACGCCTTTCGTCGGGCAGAGACGAGTTCATGTCCCGCAGCGGGCCGGTGGCGGACCGACCGTCACCCTGACCGGTAGGCGCCCGGTGTCGTGCCCGTGACCGCCCGGAACGCCCGGTACATCTGGGCCTCGCCGCCGAAGCCGCACGCGTCGGCCACGGTGGCGAGCGGGCGGTCGGGGTGGGCGCGGACCATCCGCTGCACGTGTGACACCCGCGCCCTGCGGATCAGCCCCGTGAACGTGTCCCCGGCCTCCACCAGCGCCCGGTAC
Source organism: Streptomyces sp. NPDC057428 (assembly GCF_042803195.1). Taxonomy (NCBI): domain Bacteria; kingdom Bacillati; phylum Actinomycetota; class Actinomycetes; order Kitasatosporales; family Streptomycetaceae; genus Streptomyces; species Streptomyces sp. NPDC057428. The sequence goes on along the minus strand of NZ_JBHVCT010000077.1, from coordinate 29,511 downwards.
AGCGTGCGCCGGGAGACACCGCAGCCCGCTGCCACGGCGGCGGCGTCCAGACCGTGGTCCAGGGCGTGCCGGCGCACGAACCGGTGGACACGTTCACGTGTGAACGCCGTCGCCGACGTCCGGGGCAGTGCTCCGTCCGCGGCCCAGCCGAGAGCGGTGTTCAGCAGGTCCAGGGCATGGGGCAGCAGCGCGAGGGCGGCAGCGGGGTCGCGGCCCTCCAGACGGTGGAGTCCGACGAGGAAGTCGGCGACCACCCGGCCGGGGGTCGAGGAATCCAGTTCCACGGCGGTCGCTCGTCTCAGCGAACGGTGCGGCAGGCAGCTCCTGGGCACCCTCACCACCAGTTGGGAGAAGTCGCCGGCGAAGTCCAGCTCGTAGGGGTGGGCGCTGTCGACGAAGGCCATCGCCCCCTCGGAGAGTACGGCCACGCGTCCGTTCTGCTCCAGCCTGGCCCTGCCGTGGAGCTGGATATTGGCCAGCACGACGTCCTCGTGGTCGCGCGCGATCAGCCGGCCCGTCCGTACCACCCGCTGGGGGCTCGCGGTCAGCGCGGCACAGCCCACCCCGTCCAGTTCGGACGTCTCGATGCGGGCTTGTGTTCCCGCCGGCCGGGGCCGGCGGGAACAGGGGTGATGACACGGATGCCGTCGTCCGGCCGGTGACGGGCCGCCGCCGACGCCCTACAGCCGAGGGCCGGGTTCGAGGTCCGGGTGGCTGAGGCGGGCCAGGCCCCCGGAGGGCACCGGGAGGACCGAGGGACCGGACACCAGTTCCGCGAGGGACCGGTGGATCAGGCGGCCGCGCGCGTCCCAGATCTCCAGCCGGACACTCATCGGGAACGAGTCGTTCACCACCAGCGGCGCGCTGTCGTCGGCGTTCGCGATCAGCACCTCGCGCCAGGGCCGTTTCGGCAGCGTCACCGCGTGCGGCGCGTAGCGGGCGACGATGTGGCGGTCCTCGCCGTGGGCGGCGATCAGCGGGTAGAGCAGGTCGGGGCGCTCCGGGAGCAGTTCGCCGTGCAGGAGGGTGTCCCGGTAGGTGCGCCACACCCGCATCCAGAACGCCAGCGCGTCCGCCGGGGCGTCGTCGAGGCCCACGAGGTCGACGGACACCTGCGGGACGCCGAACAGGGCGTTGACCAGGTGGTGTGCGACGCGTTCGGCACTGTCGTCCGAGGCCCACATGATCGGATCGCTGTGGATCGGTGTGCCGGGCCGGGCCAGGCGCAGATCGACGATGCCGACCCGGTTCTGGGTCGCGCTCAGCGGGCAGTCGCCCACGCGCAGCATGGTGGCGAACCGTCCGACGGCCGGATGCACGTACGGCTCGCGGAACTCGATCAGCGGCCGGACTCCCGCCGCCGCGACGGCGTCGGTGATCTCCGCGAGCAGCCGCACGGTCGCCGCCACGGGCGAGTGCGGCGAGGGGTCGTCGGGCACCGGGGTGGCGAACCGTTCGAGGAAGTCGAGCTTGACCCCGTCCGCGCCGGTCTCCACGACGAGGTCGCGGATGCGCCGCACGAGGTAGTGCCGCGTGGCGTCGTCCCGGGGGTCGAGGACCGCGGCGTCGAGTTCGGTCTCGTCGTACCGCGTGGCGAGACCGGCCGTACGGGCCTCGGCGTGGTGGCCGAGGAAGGGGGTGCCCACCCACCACATGGTGCGCAGTCCCCGGGCCCGCAGTTCGGCGATCAGGCCGGCCGGGTCGGGGAACTTCTCGGTGGCCGCCTCCCAGTCGCCGCACGAGCCGTAGCCGCGTGCCAGTGACATGGTCTGCCAGCCGTCGTCCACGATGACGACGCCGAAGCCGAGCGCGGCGGCCCGGTCGGCCTGGGCCAGTACCGCCGCGGCCGTGACGTCCTGGTGGGCGAAGTACCAGGTGCACAGCACCGCGTCCTCGGCGCCGGGTGTCGCCGGGGGCCCGTCGCCCCGCTGGAGCCAGCGCCCGGTGTCCGGTACGGCCGTGGCGAAGGGGCGGCCGGAGACGTCGAGCAGCAGCCGGACCTCCTCGCCGGGTTCGGCGTCCCGCACGGTCACCATGACGGCGAAGTCCGCGCTCTCCTCGACCAGTCCGGCCCGCACGGAGGTGCGGTGGCTGCCGGCGTCGAGCGCGTAGACCAGGCCGGTCCGGTCCTGGCGCCGCAGCAGGGCGCCGAAGGGGAGGCCGGTGAGGGCGGTGGTGTCGGCGGGTTCTCCCCAGGAGGGCGGGATCGTGGCGTGCGGGGCGGTGCTGCCCGGGTGCCACCAGGTGACCGCGTCGGCAGCCGGGACCAGGACGGTCAGTTCCAGCGGAGCGGGGCCGGTGCGGAACGCGACCTCCCACACGCCGTCGGCGAGCTCGGCCGCCCGCACGGGGCCGGTGCCGGTCGCCTGGAGCCGGAGTCCGCGTGCCGTCGCCGTCGTGCCCAGGGGCAGGGGTTCCTGCGGTGGGGCGGTGTCCCGTCCGGGCACCCAGAAGGACGCCGGTGCCGGGGATCGAGTGTCAGTCATTTGTTTCCCGAGAAGGAGATTCCGCCGATGATGTGGCGCTGGGCGAGAAAGAAGATCAGTACGCAGGGCAGGGTCACGACAACGGTCGTGGCCATGAGCAGCGGTGTGTTGGTGCCGTTCACCGACTGGAATCCGGCGAGTGCCAGCGGCAGCGTCTTCCACTTGTCGTCGGTGATGAAGATCGCGGCGTGGAAGAAGTTGTTCCAGTACGACATGAACTGCAGGACCGCGGTCGCGATCAGCACCGGGCGGGACAGCGGGAGGTAGACCGACCACCAGATGCGGAACCATCCGGCGCCGTCGAGGATGGCGGCGTCCGTCAGTGACTCCGGAAGCCGCAGGTAGAACTGGCGGAACAGGAAGATGAAGAAGGCCGATCCGAAGAAGGTGGGCACGATGATCGGCCACAGCGTGTTGAGCATGTCGAGGTTCTTGAACAGGACGAACTGCGGGACGATCGTCACTTCCTGCGGGAGCAGCAGGGTCGCCAGCACGATGCCGAACAGCACGTTCGAGCCGCGGGCCCGGATGCGGGCGAAGGCGAAGCCCACCAGTGAGGACGAGTAGACGACCGCTGCCACCGGGACCAGCGTGCTGAGCAGCGAGTTGCGGAAGTACCGCCAGAACGGGAAGGAGTTGAGACCGTCGGAGAAGTTCGACCACTGCCACTGGACGGGCCACAGCGCGATTCCCCCGCTGGAGACGCCCTCCGGTGTGCGCAGCGCGGTCGCGATCATCCACAGGAAGGGGTAGACGAAGACGACCGATCCCACGATCAGGACGGCGACCGAGGTGTAGCGCGCGGCCGACGTCCCGTCGTTGCGTGCTCTCGGGGCGCGTGCGGTCCTTTCCGCGCGTGTGCGAGGCATCTCTTTACTTGGCGCGGACACGCCGCCTCCCTTCCTTGGGACGCTGCGATTCGTAGTAGACCCAGAAACTGCTGCCCCGGAAGACGACCGCGGTGAGCACCATGATCATGAGGAAGAGGATCCAGGCGAGGGCGGAGGCATAGCCCATCTGGAAGAACTTGAACGCGTTCTGGTACAGGTAGAGGACGTAGAACAGCAGGGAGTTCGAGGGTCCGCCGCCGTTCTGCGTGATGACGTAGCCCTGGGTGAAGGTCTGCATCGCGTAGATGAGTCCCGTCACCACGTTGAAGAAGATGACCGGGCTGATCTGCGGAATGGTGATGTTCCACAGGGAGCGGAGGCGGCCGGCGCCGTCGAGTGCCGCCGCCTCGTAGAGCTCGGACGGGATGTCCTGAAGCCCCGCCAGGTAGATGATCATGTTGCCGCCGACGGTCCACAGGCTCATGATGACGACCGCGGGCAGTGCCCAGCCGGGGTCGAAGAGCCACTTCGGGCCCTCGATGCCGAGCAGCCCCAGCACCCCGTTGACCAGGCCGTGGTCGGGGTTGAACACCCAGATGAACAGCACCGCCTGCGCCACCCCGCTCACCAGGGAGGGCAGGTACCAGATGGTGCGGAACACGTGGATGCCGCGGACTTCGACGTTCATCAGCAGCGCCACCGCGAGCGACAGCGCCGTCTGCGCCGGGACGCTGAGGACCGCGTACAGCAGGGTGACCTTGACGGCCTGCCCGACGTTCGGGTCGTGCAGTGCCTTGCGGTAGTTGTCGAGCCCGGCGAACCGCGCCGGGCTGATCAGGTCCCAGTGGGTGAACGACAGGACCAACGAGTAGATCATCGGGCCGCCGGTGAAGAGCAGGAAGCCGACGATCCAGGGGGAGACGAAGAGCCAGAAGGCCGCGGTCGCGCGCCCCACCCACCTGCGTCGCACCGCGAGCCACAGGGCGGCCGCGAGCACCCCGAAGACGACGGCCATCATGATGACGAAGGCGACGATGGGCTGGAGCGCCACATCCAGGTGAAGCCGGGCGAGGAAGCCCTCCAGGCCCTTCACTATGTCTGTCATGTCGGGGATCCGGTCCTTGTCGGTGCCGTTCGCGGCCGTCCGCTGCGAGGGTTACTTGGTCGCGTCGAGCATCTTCTGGCACTCGGCCTGGAGCTGCGGCAGCACGGTCGCCGGGTCCTCGTGGCCGGTCCCGACCGCGGTGCGGGAGTTGAGAGCGGTGGAGAAGGTGCTCTCGATCTGGACCTTGTTCTTCACGTACGGCGTGGTCACCGCGCGCTCGACGGCGTCGACGAAGACCTGGAGACCGGCCTGGGGCGCGGCGGACTTGAAGGCGGCCAGCGAGTCCTTGACGACGGGTATGCCCAGCGCGGACTCCTTGGACGCCAGCAGGTTCTGGGCGGCGGGGTCGGTGCTCATGAACCGCGTGAAGGTCTGGGCGGACTTGGTCTGCTCGGCGTTCGCGCTCTTGGAGATGCCGAGGCCGTCGACCTCCATGGGCTCACCGCGGCCGGGCATGGGCACCAGCGCGAAGCGGGAGGGGTCCAGCGCGGCGAACTTCGCGATGTTCCACGGGCCGAAGTCGGGCAGCGTGGCGACCTTGCCCTGGGCCAGCCACTGGAACATGTCCTGTCCCTGGGCGGCGATCGCGGTCGGCGCGAAGCCGTCCGGCTTCACCGAGTCGGCGACGGTCTTCGCCGCCCGGACGCCCGCCGCGTCGCCCATGGTGCACCGGGTGCCGTCGGCGTTGTAGTAGGAGCCGCCGTCGGCCAGCAGCCATCCGTCGTACCACAGGGGCGCGGAACCGTAGACCTTGGACGAGCCGGAGCCGCTGGTCATCTTCTTCGCGGCGGCGACGAAGTCCTGGGTGCCGAGCGGCTTCGTGCCCGACGGCACGGGGAGCCCCGCCTTGGTGAAGCTGGTCTTGTCGACGGCCATGACCTTGCTCTTGGCCACGAACGGCACGGCGTAGTCGGTGCCGTCGACGTTGCCCGCCTTGGCGACGGCCGGGGAGTAGTACGCGCCGGCGTCGACGTCGACCGGCTTGAAGGCGCTGAAGAAGCTCGGCAGCGAGGTGTTGGAGATCGCGGCCACGGTGGGGGCGTCCCCGCCGGCGATGGACGTCTGGAGCTTCTGCTCGTAGTCGCTCTGGATCCAGTTGGCTTCGACATCGATGTCGGGGTGGGCCTTTTCGAAGGCGGCGACCATGTTCTTGATCGTCGCGTTCTCCTCGTTGCTGCCCCAGTAGGCGAAGGAGATGGATGCGGAGTCTTTGCCGCTGTCTCCGGGGGTGGCCCCACTCTCGTTGCCGCACGCGGCGAGGGAGGCCAGGCAGCCGACGACGATGGCGGCTGTCACTGCGGTTCTCAACACGGGAAGGTCCTTGTCATCGCGGCTCGTTGCCGTTGGAGGGTGCCGGGTTCATTTCTGTTCGTCGGCCGCGGGCGTCTCGCCGCCGCCGGTGATGCGGATACGTGTGCCGACGGGGACGTGCACGCGGGTGGTGCGGCCGTCCCGCCAGGTGTGGGTCCAGTCGACGGTGCTGCCGCCGGTCACCCACAGTTCGCTCGCCTCGTGTCCCTCGTGGCGCACGCCGACGACCGAGGTGCCGACGGCGACTTGGTCGGCCTCCAGCCAGGCGTCGGCGGGGATGTGCGAACGGGTGCGCACCTCGCCCCGGCGGGGTCCGGGTGCCAGGCCGGTCAGACCGGCCGCGAGGTGGGCGACATGGGTGAACGGGACTTCCGGGTAGTCCGCGCGGGAGTCCGCCAGGTGGCGGATCCAGCGGAGGGCTTCCTCGTCGCGTCCGTAGCGCAGATACGCCTCGGGCAGGTAGGTGAAGGCTTCGATGTTGTGCGGCGGGCTCTGTTCCAGGCCGGTGCCGAGGAAGTCCAGGTGGGCGGCCGCCCGGTCGTCCGTTCGCATCAGGCCCTTGACCGCCGGGAACCACGTGCTCTCCAGCGAGAAGCCGCTGACCGGCCCCTCGCGGCTGAAGCCCGCGGTGTAGCGCCGGTGGTCCGCCAGCCACCAGTTCTCGGCGAACTCGGTCTCCAGGGCGTCGGTCCGCTCCGCGTTCCATCGCGCGAACTCCTTGTCCAGCCCCGCCTCCGTCGTGACGTCGGCGAGTGCGGCGTGGGCCGCCCACTGGCTGGCGATGCCGTCGGCGGACACCAGCAGGTGCGGCGGTTCCTCCACCTCGTTGTACGTGGCCGTGCCCTGGAAGATCCGACCACTGCCGCGCTCGCCGGCGACTCCGTTGCCCAGGGGATCGTGGGCCCGTACGAACGACGTCAGGGTGGTGCGGATGAACGAGGCGATCTCGGGTGTCCGCAGGAACCGCTCGTCGCGCGTCCAGCGGTACTGCTCGACGGCCTTCTCCACCAGTTCGAACGGGGCCGGGATCTCCCGGACGAAGTCGTCGTCGTCGTGGTAGTCGATGGCCGCGGGCGTGCCGTCGAACAGGAACGCCCACAGCGGGTACCAGCCGCGCCGCTCGGTCGCCGAGGCGGCGAAGTGCCGGAGCATCGCCAGGTTCTCGGTGTCGAGACCCAGCAGGTGGGCGCCGAGCATCTGGTGAGCCAGGTCCCGGGAGTAGAACATCGGCCGGTCGGTGAGTCCCGCCCAGTAGCTCGGCAGGAAGTCCGCTCTCCGCCCGGTCTGCACCCATTCCCGTGCACGCGATGACGCCCAAATGAAAGACTCGACAAGATCCGTCATGCTGGATCTGAGCTGAAGCGTTACACCTTGACGTCCTGAGCCACTGAAAGTGCTTGAGGGCTGCGGATACGTTGGTCCCTGCGCCATGAAAGGGAGTGTTGCACGCACGTCAACTTCGCGTCAACGCATCGTTGCTCGCAACCTTCCGAAGGATTTCTGTTCACCCATCACCGCAGGTGGGGGCGTTGCCTCAGACGTCTCAAACGTGTCTCGGCCGGCTACGAGGGGTCCGAAACGCGCCAGTACGGCGCCGGGATCGCCGGAGCGGGCCACAGTGGGGCGACGCGCGAAGGTGTGTCGGCAGAGACGTCGGGGGTAATGACGTACTTATGACGGATCCGTCAATTACCCGTCAACGGGAGTGACGCGCGGCGGCGCGGTGGAGGCACGCGGCGGCGCTGTGGAGGCGCGTACGATCAGCTCCGGGTCGAACAGCAGCTCGCCGGAAGGGACCAGCTTGCGGTTGACCAGGTGCACCATGGCCGTCGACACCGACTGCGCGATCCGCTCGACGGGCTGGCGCACGGTGGTCAGCGGCGGATCGACGAAGTCCATGACCAGCGAGTCGTCGTAGCCGACCACCGAGAGGTCCTCGGGGATCGACATCCCCCGGCGCCGGGCTGCCCGGATCGCGCCGAGAGCCATGTAGTCGCTGGCCGCGACGATCCCCGTGACCCCCTGGCCGAGCAGCTCCCCGGCGGCGGACATCCCGCCCTCGACGCTGTAGACCTGGCGGGCGACGAGCCGTTGCGGATCGGCGACCCCGCGCGCGGTCATCGACCGGACGAACCCGGCCAGCCGTCGCTCGCTCGGACGGTTCCCCGCCGGGCCGGCGATCAGACCGATCTCGCGGTGCCCGAGACCCCATAGGTGCTCGACCGCCAGCTCCGCCGCCACGGCGTCGTTGGTCGAACAACTGGGCGCCGGATGCCCCGCGATCGCGCCGTTCACCAGCACGAAGGGGATCTTGCGCTCGGTGAGGAGCTGGTACACGGTCGGGTCGGCGTCGATCAGGGTGTTGCTGGCGGAGGCGAAGACCGCGCCGGCGATGCCCAGGTCCATCGTCGAGGAGATGAAGTCGATCTCCTGAAGCCCGCCCACCGTGGTGGAGCCCACTATGGCCCTGAAGCCCTGGGAGGCGAGGGCCGACTCGATCAGTTCGCACAGCTGGCCGAAGAACGGCTGGGCCAGTCCGGGGGTGAGGACCACGATCAGCTGGCTCTGCCCGCCGCGCTCGTAGCCCAGCTCGCGGATCGCCTCCTCGACCTGGCGCCGGGTCGCCGTCGCGACGACTCCGCGGCGGTTGATGACGCGGCTGACTGTGGCCTCGCTGACGCCCGCTCGCGCCGCGACGTCGCTGATCCCGACCTTGGCCATGACTCCCTCTGCGTGAACGGCGCCGCCCGGCGTGTGGCGAGTGTACCGGGATCATGCCCGGCACCGGGCGGACCGGTCCTCAGCCCGGCACGGCCAGCAACCCGCCGCCCTCGCCGGGGCGCACGGTCCACGGTCCCCGGTCCAGGTCCACCTGCACCGACGCGCCGTCCCACGCAACGCGCACCTCACCCGTGCCCTCACGGCGTCCGCGCAACCGCGCCTCGGTCAGGCGCCGCCCGGCGTCCCAGGCCAGGTCGACCACGACACCCGGCCGTGCCACCAGTCCCCGCAGCCGCCCGGCGGGCCAGTCGGACGGCAGCGCCGGCAGCAGGTCGACCGTGCCGGTGTGGCTCTGCAGCACGCACTCCGCGATCGCCGCCGTGAACCCGAAGTTGCCGTCGATCTGGAACGGCGGGTGGGCCGACAGGCGGTTGGGGTAGAGGCCCCCGTGCTCACCCACGGCCCCCGGGTCCACCTCGCGCAGCGCCAGATCGATCAGCGCGGGCAGCCGCTCGGTGTGGCGCAGCCGTGCGCGCAGCGCGAGTTTCCAGGCGAGCGACCAGCCCGTGGAGTCGTCGCCGCGCACGTCCAGGGTGCGGGCCACCGCGGTGGCCGACTCCGGTCGCATCCCCGGCCCGGGGAACGCCTCGTAGAGCGGTGACAGGTGACGGTGGGCCGGCTCCGCCATGACGTGCGGACCGCGCCATTCACGGATCGTCCCGTCCTCGTCGGTCTCTGGGTGCGGCAGGCGGGGCAGGGCGGACCGGGCCGCCTCGGCCACGGGGTCCGAGGGTCGTCCCGTGTCCCGGGCGAGGGCGACGACCGAGGTGAGCACGTCGCGGGCGATGCCGACGTCGATCGCGGAGCTGACGTCGACCGCCATGGGGCCGGCCGCGGTGGTGAACCGGTTTTCCGGCGACGACGAGGGGGAGAGGCCGAGCGTGCCGTCGGGCAGTTCCACCAGCCAGTCGAGGAGGAACCGCGCCGTGCCCCGGACGATGGGCCAGGCGCGGTCCCGGGCGAACGGCAGGCCGGCGCCGAAGGCCACGTGGTCGACCAGGTGCCGGCACAGCCAGCCCCCCGCCAGCGGCCAGAACGCCCAGGCGGGGTCGGCCTCCCCCCGGCCCACCGGGGAGGTGTGCGCCCATACGTCGGTGTTGTGGTGCGCGCACCAGCCGTCGGCGTCGTACAGCCGCCGCGCGGTCTCCGCGCCCCGGACGCTCACCGCCTCGACCAGGTCGAACAGGGGTGGCAGGCATTCGGGCAGGTCGGTGACGTCGGCCGGCCAGTAGTTCATCTGGGTGTTGATGTTGACGGTGTAGTTCGCACTCCACGGGGGGCGCATCGAGTCGTTCCACAGGCCCTGGATCGTGGCCGGTGTCCCGCCGGCCCGCGACGCGCTGATCAGCAGGTAGCGGCCGTAGTGGAAGAGGAACGCCAACTGCCGCCCCCGCTCGTCGGGGGCGTCCCACTCCAGCTCCACCCGCTCGTACAGGCGCGCGTGGTCCGCGCGCTGCCGCTCGCGCAGTGCGGAGGCGCCCCGCTCCACGGCCGCGTCGAGGTCCCGGCGGGCCGCCTCCAGGGCGTCGCGCTCGTCACCGCGCGGTGCGGCGCCGATCGCGGTGAAGGTGGTGTCGGTGGTCAGCACGATCTCGGCGTGCCGCACACCCCGGGCCGCCAGCAGGGCGCCGCCGCCCCGGGTGCCGGGCGCCGCCGCCTCGCCCGCGGGGACGTCCTGCCCGTCGTGCGACCAGTGCACCGCCACCGCGCCCCGCAGGCTGACCGAGTCGTCGTCGTACACCGGCGAGGGCGCGTCGGGTTCGTGCGGGGGTGCGACGTCGGTGGGCATCCGGGTGGTGAGCCAGGCGCCGCGCCCGTCGGCGCCGTGGCCCAGGACCCGCAGCGGGGAGTCGAGGCCGAGGGTGAGGTCGACGCCCGGGCCCTGGGCGACGTCGATGGTCATCAGCAGGGCCCGGTCGGGGTGCGAGACCACCGTGCGCCGTACCACCGTCGCCCCTCCCGCCGTGTAGCTCACGACGTGCTCGGCGGTGCGCAGGTCGAGCCGGCGGGAGTATCCGGTGACGGGGCCCGGCGGATTGACGACGCCGACCGTCAGTTCGCCGAACGGCAGGTAGGCCTGGGTCCAGCGTTCCTGGAGCCTGCGGACCGCCCGGTCGGCGGCGGCGTGGTCGCCCACGGCGAGCGCCCGGCGGGCCTCGGCGACGGCCTCGCGTGCCGTCGCGGCCCCGACCCGGCCGTGGGCGAACTCGCTCGCGGGCGAACCCGACCACGCCGTGCCGTCGTTGAGCCGCACCCGCTCGCGCTCCACACCGCCGTCCGGCATCGCGCCGATCCGGCCGTTGCCGAGCGGCAGCGCCTCCAGCCAGTGACCGGCCGGGCGGTCGAAGGAGAGCCGGTGGGGGGTCTGCGTGGGACCGTGGGGACGGGTCGGCACGATGCCTCCTGGGGGACGGGCGGGGACTGGCTACACTGACGCGCCTGACTTTGACCAGACATTAGGGCAACGTCGGTTCCGTGAGTCGGCCGGGACGACGTGGGCCCGTTTCCGAAACGCTTCCGAACGAGGAGTACGTGTGGCGCTGCGCACCACGGTCGACGTCACGGAGTTCGGCGCGGACCCCGGGGGCACCCAGGACAGCGCTGCGGCGGTCTCCGAGGCCCTGCGCACGGCCTGTGCCGTGTCGCACCCGGTGACCGTGCGGTTCCCGCCGGGCCGGTACCACCTGTATCCGGAGCGGGCCGAACGCCGTGTACTGTACGTCTCCAACACCGTGGGCGCCGACCGGCGGTACCTGTCCAAGACCGTCGCGCTGCTCGTGGAGAACGCCCGCGACCTGGTGGTCGACGGCCGGGGCGCGGCCTTCGTGCTGCACGGCGCGCAGACGGCGTTCGCGGCGATCGACTCGGCCGACGTCCGGTTCGAGGGGTTCTCCTTCGACTACGTCTCGCCCCGGGTCGTCGACGCCACGGTGGCGGACGCCGGCACGGACGGGGTCACGGCCTGGCGGGAGCTGGCCCTGCCCGCGGACACCCGCTTCCGGATCGACGGCACCACCGTCACCTGGCTCGGCGAGGCGCGCCCCGGGGACGGCGAGCCATACTGGAGCGGCACGGACGCGATGGAGTACACGCAGGTCCACGATCCGGCGGCCCGGCGCACGTGGCGGGACCGCAACCCCCTGTTCGACGACGTGGCCGCGGTCCGCGAACTCCCGGGCCGGCGCCTGCGCCTGGCCTACCGCCACGCCGACGCCCCCCGCGACGTCGGGCTCGTCTACCAGATGCGCACCACGGTGCGCGACCACCCGGGCGCGTTCGTGTGCGGCAGTGAGCGGGTGGAGGTTTGCGACGTCTCGGCGCACTATCTGCACGGCTTCGGTCTCGTGGGGCAGATGAGCAGGGACCTGACCGTGCGTGACGTCCGGTTCCGCGCCGACCCGGCCACCGGTCGCACGTCGGCCGGGTTCGCCGATTTCATCAACCTGTCGTCGATGGCCGGACACGTACGGATCGCCGACTGCGTCTTCGACGGGCCGCACGACGACCCGGTCAACGTCCACGGCACCTACCTGGTGCTGGTCGACCGGGTCGCGGACGACGTGGTGACGCTGGCCTACCGGCACCCGGAGACCGCCGGTTTCCCCGCGTTCCGGGCCGGGGACACGATCGAGTTCACCGCTCGCGCCACCCTGGACGGCGCGGCCGGCCACACCGCGTGCGTCACCGCCGTCGACGGCCCCCACGACCGGGGCGACGCGTACGACCGTCGCCTGATGACCGTGAGCCTGGACCGTCCGCTGCCGTCCGCCGTCACGCCGGAGTACTGGGTCGCCGAGAACGTCACCGCCACGGCGTCGGTCGCCGTCGTGGGCAACCACTTCGTCAACGTGCCCACGCGCGGTGTCCTGGTGACCACCCGGCAGCCGGTCGTCATCGAGAACAACGTCTTCGACGGCGTGACCATGGCCGGCGTCTACGTCTCCGCCGACGCCGAGGAGTGGTACGAGTCCGGGCCGGTCGCCGACCTGACGATCCGGGACAACACCTTCCTGCGTCCGGCCACGCCCGCGGTCCTCGTCGCGCCGACGAGCACCGTCCTCGACCCCGCTCACCCGGTGCACCGCAACGTGCGCGTCAGCGGCAACGAGTTCATGGACGCCCAGGCCCCGGTCGTCCGCGCCCGCTCGGTCGGCGGACTCGCCGTCACCGGCAACCGCCTGACGGGGACGGCCGCCGGGGCTTTCCCCGAGGCCGCCCTCGTGGCCGCCGAGGGCTGCTCGGACGTGGTGGTGGAAGGGACCTCCGGGGTCCTCGGGCCGTGAAGGGGAGGGCCGCCGACCACCGTCGAAGGGGACGCGGGCGGCCGGCCCGCCGGACATGTGTGACACGGAGCCTTGACACCCGACCGCACGGGAGCGCACACTTCCCACCAATTAACAACATCCCGTAAGGGGTGTTCAGACGGCTCACGACTGCGCCGGCCCACGACTGCGCGGCCCGCCCCCCGGCGGTTGTGCCGCACCGGGCCCGCCGCCGGTCCCCCGAGGCGACCGCACACCCGGCGGGCGCCGAGTACACCGCGCCCCGCCCGCACAGAAGGCCCCGCTCCTGATGCAGAAATCCGCCGTGTTCGTGCCCCACTTCCACTGGGACCGGGAGTGGTACGAGCCGTTCCAGGTGTTCCGGCACCGGCTGGTCGCCGCCCTCGACAGCGTGCTGGAGGCGGCCGAGGCCGACCCCGACTTCCGGTTCACCGTCGACGGGCAGATGGCCGCGATCGAGGACTATCTGGAGATGCGGCCGGAGAACCGCGACCGGGTCGCGGCCCTGGTCGCCTCCGGCCGGCTTGCCATCGGGCCGTGGCTGATCCTGCTCGACGAATTCCTCTGCTCCGGCGAGACCATCGTGCGCAACCTGCGGATGGGCTGGGAGGCCGCGGCACGACTCGGCGGCCCGATGCCGATCGGCTACCTCCCCGACATGTTCGGCCACATCGCCCAGATGCCGCAGATCCTGGCGCGCGCCGGCATCGCCCACGCGGCCCTGTGGCGCGGTGTGCCCGGCACGGTCGAGGGCCACGCCTTCCGCTGGCGCGCCCCCGACGGCTCCGAGGTGCGCACCGAGTTCCTCTTCGACGGCTACGACAACGGCCTCGACGTCCTGCTGGTCCCCGACAGGATCGGCCCCGCCCTCGGCGAGTACGCGCGGGCGACCGCCGGACGTTGGGGCGGCGATCCGGTGCTGGCGATGGCCGGGACGGACCACAACGCGCCCGACCCGCGACTGGCGTCCTGGCTGCGGCGGGCCTCTGGCGAACAGCACGCCATCACCGTCGCGACGCTCGACGAGTACATCCGCACGCACGTGCGCGACGAGGTGTCCACCGTCATCACCGGCGAGCTGCGCAGCCATGTGCGCGGCAACATCCTGCCAGGGGTGCTCTCCGTACGGTTCGGCCTCAAGCAGCGCATGGCCGTCGCCGAGCGCACCGTCGACCACGCCGAGCGGATGAACGCGCTGTGGTCCGGACAGGGCGCCGGACCGTTCCTCTCCCTGGCCTGGCACAAGATCATCGAGTCGACGGCGCATGACTCGGTCGTCGGCTCCGGCACCGACGAGACCTGTGACCAGGTGGAGGCCCGGCTGGCGGAAGCCGCGCAGGCGGCGCGCGCGGTCCGGGACGCGGCCCTCGCCGCACCGGCCGCCCGGGTGCCGGGCGACGCCCATCTGGTCGCCAACCCCCTGCCCTTCCCCCGCTCGGCGCTGGTCGAGGTGGACGTCGCCGCACCCGAGCGGGGATCGGCACTGGCGGCGACGGGCGCGGACGGCTCGGTCCGTCCGGTGCAGTTGGTCTCCGAGGCGCCCACCGTGCTCAGCGACGAACGGATGGACGCCTCGCACCTGGAGCGCGTGCTGCGCCGCATCCACCGGCGCGAGCTCTTCGGCCGTCTCATCGACCGCTACGACATCGCCCCGCACTCCCTCGTCTTCCACCTCGCCGAGGTCCCCACCGCCGGTCCGTTCGACCTGATGGTCCTGCGCCGCGAGGTTGCCGAGGCCGCCGTGGCGCATCCGGGGCAGTGGCGGGTGGCGACGCTGGAGGAGGCGCGGGCCACCGCCCTGGTGCCCGTGGCCGTCCCCGCCTCGGGGCTCGCGAGCTTCCGGGTCGGCCCGAGCGACGGGAGCGCCGCGCCCGTCGCGCCCGCGCGGGCGAGCGCGACGGCGCGCACGCTGTCCAACCACCTGGTCGAGGCCGTGATCGCCGCGGACGGCACCCTGGACGTGACCGGGGCCGACGGCACCGTGCTGCGCGGAGTCGGCCGCCTCGTCGACGGGGGCGACCGCGGCGACAGCTACAACTACGCTCCCCCGGCGCACGACACCCTCGTGTCCCGGCCGACGCAGGTCACGGTAGAACCGCTGGAGAGCGGCCCGCTGCGCGCGAGGACCCGCGTCACCCGCGTCTACGAGTGGCCCGCAGCGCTGTCCGACGACCGTGACCTGCGCGGCGAACGGACCGTGCCGACCCCGGTGGAGACGCTGGTGGAGGTACGCGCGGGTGAGCCCTTCGTCCGCCTGACCACGGCGTTCCTGAACCAGTCCGCCGACCACCGGCTGCGTCTGCACGTGCCGCTGCCCGAACCGGCGACGGTGTCCGCGTCCGCCGGGCAGTTCGCCGTCACCGAGCGGGGCCTGACCGCGGAGGGCGGCTGGGGCGAGTACCCGCTGCCGACCTTCCCGGCGAGCTCGTTCGTCTCGGCCGGTGCCGCCACCGTCCTGCTCGACCACTGCGGCGAGTACGAACTCGTCGACGAGGGTGGAGAGTTGGCCCTCACCCTGCTGCGCGCCATCGGCTCGATCAGCGTCAACATCCACCCCCTGCGCGACGAGCCGGCGGCGAGCGAGATCCCCGCACCCGGCGCCCAGGAACTCGGGGTGCGGATCGAGAACCGGATCGCCGTCCTGCCCTCGGCGCGCGGCTGGCAAGCGGCCGGCGCGGTCGCCCTCGCCGAGGAGTTCCGCAACGACGTGCTCGTCGTCCGGGGCAGCGCACCCGTCGGGGGGCAACTGCCGCCGGACGCCTGCGGAGTGCGGGTCGAGGGCGAGGACGTCCTCGTCTCGTGCGTCCGCCGCGTCGCCGACGACGAGCGCGGTGGCGGGACCGAGGTGCGGCTGGCCGCGATGAGCGACGCGGGTACGAGCGTCCGTGTGACCGGCGACTTCACCGAGGCCGCCACGGTGGACCTGCTCGGCCGCCCCTTGGGCGCGGAACCGGTCCCGGACGGTCTCGAACTCGCCCTCGGGCCCTGGGAGATCCGCACCGTCGTGCTCCGGTAGACGCCCGCTCCGCCCGCCCGGACCCTCCGCCACCAAGAAGGGGTTGTGACCCTGTGCCCTGCGAATCCTCCGCGTACGTCTCGGACACCGCACCCGGACGCGGGTCGCTGCGCCCGGCCCGCTCCTGGCTGCACTCCGACGTCGCCCGCCTCCCGCTGAACGGGCCCTGGCGCTTTCGCCTGTCGCCGACGGCCTCGGTGGCGGAGGAGTTCGCGGCCGAGGGCTTCGACGACAGCGACTGGGACGACATCCCGGTGCCCTCGCACTGGGTGCTCCGGGACGACGGCGCCCACGGCCGGCCCCTCTACACGAACGTGCAGTTCCCGTTCCCCATCGACCCGCCCCACGTCCCGGACGAGAACCCCACCGGCGACTACCGCAGGCACGTCGAGATTCCCGCCGACTGGTCGGGCACCGGGCGCGTCCTGCTGCGGTTCGACGGGGTGGAGTCGCTGTTCAGGGTGTGGGTGAACGGCGTCGAGATCGGCAGTGCGGCCGGCAGCCGCCTCACCCACGAGTTCGACGTGACGCGGGCGGTGCGGCCGGGGGACAACGTCGTCGCCGTGCGGGTGCACCAGTGGTCGGCGGCCAGCTACCTCGAGGACCAAGACCAGTGGTGGCTGCCCGGCATCTTCCGTGACGTCACCCTGATTGCCCGGCCCGCCGCCGGCATCGAGGACGTCTGGCTGCGCACCGGGTTCGAGGACGGGCGCGCAAGCGTGGACCCGGAGATCACCGCCGACGCGGCGGCGTTCCCGGTCACGCTGCGCATCCCCGAACTCGGTGTCGACAGGACGTGGGCCACGGCGGCCGACGTGGTCCCGTTCGACGTCGGCGGCGTGGAGCCCTGGTCGGCCGAACGGCCCCGGCTGTACGACGCCACGGTGTCGTCGGCGGCGGAGAGCGTCGCGCTGCGCGTGGGCTTTCGCACCGTCGAGATCCGTGGCGACCGGTTCCTGGTCAACGGCCGCCGCGTCGTCTTCCACGGCGTGAACCGCCACGAGGCCCACCCCGAGCGCGGCCGGGTCTTCGACGAGGACCACGCCCGCGAGGACCTCGCCCGCATGAAGCGGTTCAACGTGAACGCGATCCGCACCAGCCACTACCCGCCGCACCCCCGCCTGCTGGATCTGGCCGACGAACTCGGGTTCTGGGTCGTGCTGGAGTGCGACCTGGAGACGCACGGCTTCGACAAGGTCGACTGGACCGGCAACCCCAGCGACGACCCCGCGTGGCGCGAGGCGTACCTCGACCGGATCCGGCGCACCGTGGAACGGGACAAGAACCACCCCAGCGTCGTGATCTGGTCGCTCGGCAACGAGGCGGGCACCGGAAGCAACCTCGCCGCGATGTCCGCGTGGGTCCACGCCCGCGACACCGGACGGCCCGTGCACTACGAGGGCGACCACACCGGCGAGTACACGGACGTCTACTCGCGCATGTACGCGTCCGTGCCCGAGATCGAGCGGATCGCGGCCGACGACTCCCCCGCGACCCTGATGGACTGCACTCCCGCGCAGAGCGTGAGGCAGCGCGGCAAGCCGTTCCTGCTCTGCGAGTACGCCCATGCGATGGGCAACGGACCGGGCGGACTCGATCAGTACGAGGCACTGGTCGACCGGCATCCGAGACTTCACGGCGGTTTCGTCTGGGAATGGCGCGACCACGGCATCCTGACCACGACCCCGGACGGCACGCCCTACTTCGGGTACGGCGGCGACTTCGGAGAGGTCGTCCACGACGCCAACTTCGTGATGGACGGCCTGGTGCTGAGCGACGACGTCCCGACCCCCGGCCTCCACGAATACAAGGCGGTCGTCCAGCCGATCCGCTTCGCCTTCGACGCCGACGAGGTCGCCGTCACGAACCTGCGGCACTCGGCCGACACCGGCGACCTGCGTTTCGTCTGGCGGGTCGAGCACGAGGGGACCATCGTGGCCCGCGGAGACCTGGACGTCCCGGTCGTCGCCGTGGGCGGCACTCGGCGCGTGCCGCTGCCCCCGGTCCCGGTGGCGCGGGACGCGGAGACGTGGCTCACCCTCGACGCCGTCCTCGCCGCCCCCACCTCGTGGGCGCCCGCCGAGCACGTCGTCGCCACGGCCCAGTCGGACCGGTCGGCGCCGCGTCCCACGCCCGCCGTCCGGCACCGGTCCGGCTGGCGGCTCGGCGACGGCACGCTGAGGCTCGCGTTCGCGGAGTTCGCGGGCGGGTCCCTCGTGGGCCTGGCCGGCCGCGCCGTGACCGGCCCGCGGCTGGAGCTGTTCCGCGCCCCCACCGACAACGACGAGGGCACGTCCGACGACCTGGAGGACAGCGACGCCACCGTCGCCGGTGTCTCGCACGCCGAACTCTGGCGGCGCGAGGGCCTGGACCGGCTGACCGCACGCCGCCTCTCGGTGACCTGTACGGCGGACGCCCTGCGCACCGTCGACCGGGTCTCGGCGGCGAACTCCGCGTCGTGGGTGATGACGGAGTCCGTCTGGTCGGTCGAGGGCGACGAGCTCGAACTGCGGGTGGAGATCGAGCCGTCGAGCGGTTGGACGACGGTGTGGCCGCGGATCGGGATCCGCTTCGACCTGCCCGACGGCGCCGCTCCCGTCGACGGCGTCACGTGGTTCGGCCTGGGCCCGCTGGAGTCGTATCCGGACAGTGCCCGCGCGGCCCGCACCGGGCGCTTCTCCTCGGCCGTCCGCGACATCGGCGTCGACTACGCGAGGCCGCAGGAGACCGGGCACCGCGCCGGGCTGCGACGGCTGACGCTGGCGAGCGCGGACACCGAGGTGCTGCACGTCACCGCCCTCGCGGACCGGCTGGGCCGCCGCCCCGGCTTCACGCTCGCCCGGCACACCCCCCAGCAGATCGCACGAGCGGGACACCCGTACGAGCTGCCGGATTCGACCACGACCTACCTGATCGTCGACGCCGCCCAGCACGGGCTCGGCTCCCGGTCCTGCGGCCCCGACGTGCGGCCCGGGTTCGCGCTGCGCCCCGAGGCCCGCACGATCAGGCTCCGCTGGGCCAGGGCCTGACGGTCACGGCGCCCGGGCCGATGGCGCGGGGCGGGGCGGGGGCGGGACCGAGTCCGCGGTCTGCTGGGCGGGACAACGGGGTGGCGATCGCTCGGCGCTCTCGCAGCTGTGCTCGCCGCGGCCGAGGCGGCGGGCCGGCGACATCGGTTCAGCCCCGCGAAGATCCCCGCGGTCAGCCTGACGGGGAGGGGCCGGGAGGGGCCCATCCGGTGCGCCACTCCCGGTGTGGCGGTACCGGGCGGCACCGTCACCTTCCCCGCGGTGGCGCCCCAGCCGGCCCCGCCCCCGGCCACCGGGGTCCCGGCGTACTGCGAGGTGACCGTCACCCTCGCTCACCCCGGTGCCGGCGACCACGAGCACATCAGGATCTGGCTGCCGGAGACCGGCTGGATTCGAGAAGGATCTGAAGAACAATCTGTACCGGATCTGGAATCGTCTCTCCTCCGGCACCTATTTTCCGCCCCCGGTGCGTGCGGTGGAGATCCCCAAGAAAGGGGGCGTCCGCACGCTGGGCGTGCCCACGATCGGGGATCGTATCGCCCAGACGGTGGTTGCCGGGGTGCTGGAGGCAAAGGCCGAGCCGGTCTTTCATCCGGACTCCTACGGCTATCGTCCCGGCCGGGCGGTCGGCGACCTCCTCGGGTGTCTCGTCGGCGCGTCACCCACGTACGGAGTTCACCGGTCGCCGCGGGCGACCAGTAGATACTTATAGTTGTGGCGACCATCGGCCCAGGCTCGGCAACAGCCCGCGACATGTGACGAGAAATGAGCACGTGCCGCCCAGTGGAGGAAACACACATGCGACTAGGACTGGCCCTTCCGACCTTCGGTCCGGACGCGGGGCCGGAGGCCATTATCGAGGTCAGCCGCACCGCCGAGGACATGGGATACGACTCCCTGTGGTGCGGCGACCGCGTGCTGGCCCCGGTCACCCCGAGCGTGCCGTACCCGAGCGGCGACGGCGTGATGCCACGAGCCTTCGAGAACCACATGGACCCCTTGGTGGCGCTGTCGTTCGCCGCAGCGCACACAAGCCGGGTCCGGCTGGGGACGAGCACGCTGAACGGCCTGTGGCAGCCGCCGCTCATGCTCGCCCGGTCGCTGACCACCCTCGACATCCTTTCCCGCGGCCGACTCGATGTCGGCCTAGGGCTCGGCTGGATGCCGGAGGAGTACACCGCGGTAGGTGTGCCCTGGGAAGGCAGGGGCGCGCGGCTCGAGGAGACGCTCGACATCCTGGAGGGCTACTGGGCCGGCGACCTCTACAGCCACGAGGGGCCGCTGTTCACCATTCCGGAGACCAAGGTCGGACTCGAGCCGCACCAGCGGCCCGGACCGCCCGTCCTGCTGGCGGCGTTCACGCCCCGGGGCTTCGGCCGAATCGGGCGCAGGCTCGACGGCTGGCTGCCGGTGGCCATGCCACTGCCGTACCTCATGGGGATGTGGGCCGCTATCGTGAAGGAGGCCGAGGCGGCGGACCGCGACCCCTCCGCGCTGCGCATGGCGCTGCGCGTGAACGTCGAGCTGACCGACATGGAGGCCGGCACCGAAGAGGTCCCGCGGCGCGGAACGCTCGACCAGTATGTCGACTACGCACGGGCTGCCGCCGAGGCCGGTGTGCACGAACTGTTCGTGGACTTCGGACAGCAGGCCACCACACTCACCGAGAGCGTCGACCTGGCCGGCCGCTTCCTCACCGGCGTCCGCGCGGGCTGATCGACGCGGCACCGGGGGCGGGCGAGGACGCGCTGCGGCCCTCGCCCGCCTCTGGCCTACTTGAGCCCGAAAGCCCGGGTGATGTCCTGCCGCACACTGTTGCCGCGCGTGTCGGCGGCGCGGGCGCGCAGGGTGACGAATCGTGCGGTGCGGGGCGCGTCGAGGCGCGTGTGCCAACCTGTGGCCGAGTGGCGCAGATCCGCACGCCGCCAGGTGACACCGTCGTCGTACGAGACGTCCAGGCTCACCGTGCGGACGGTGGCGGTGCCGACGGACCGGGACAGGTGCGAGGCGTTGACCGTCAGGTCGCTGTGGCGCCCGGCCCGGCCCGCGACGTCGGTGCCGGCCCGGTAGTCGAGCTGGATCAGCGGCAACTGGGCCTGCTCGCCGGCCGCTGTGGCGCCGGAGGTGAAGCCCCATTCGGTGCGGGTGGCGGTGGAGTAGGGAGCGGGCCAGGTGTCCCGGGAGTTCTCCGACACCAGGCGATAGGGGAGCGGATCGGGACTGAGCCCGCTGACCGTCATGGTGAGCTGGTATCGGCTCGTCTCGCGGACGAGCGTGTCGCCCTGGTACAGCTTGACGTAGTTGGCTGCGTCGAAGTTGCCGTAGCTGCTGCCCAGATGGGCCGCTCCGGAGTCGCCCCAACCGGGAACCGACACGTACATCTTGTCGTCCTGACGGACCGGGGCGTCGCCGTCGGTCAGCCGGGGCCGCTGGACGGGACCGAACCAGCTGACGCCGTCGGCCGTGCCCGGACGGCGGGTGACCGGGGGCGCGTACTGCCGTTGCTCGTAGGGGATCTCGGCGCGTTCCGAGAACGGCTCGCCGGCCGTGACCCAGTCCGTCCGTTCTCCCACGGCGGGTGCCCGTGAGGGGTTCAGGGCGCTGCTGCCGGCCCGTGCCACGTCGCCGCGGGACTCCAACGCCCGGCCGGCCCGGAAGTTCCGGAAGGAGACGTCGACGCGGGCGAGGCTGCGCTGCCCGGCGCGGTGGGTGAGGTCCGAGGGGATGGAGCCCTCATAGTCGTGGGTCAGGTCGTAGACGTACTCCGTGACCGGGCGGGAGGAGACGTCCAGGCGCGCTCGGCCGGCGGTGGCCCGGGCGATGAGGCGCTCCCCTTCGTCGCGGGTGAGCGTGGCCACCGTCAGCGGCGGGGGAGTGACGGGCGACCAGGTGCCGTCGGGCCAGGGTTGCAGACGGCCGGCCGCGTCGTTGACGACCAGGAGCAGCCGGGCGCCGGCCGCCGCGGCTGCCGCGGCCTGTTCCTCGACGGGCACGGCGTCGTCGCGGCGCACCACGGCGGCCTTGCCCTGCACGTGGCGAGAGGAGTACGCGGCCCGTGCTCCGTCACCGGCGAACACCGTGTCGAGGCGGTGGCGTCCCCGGGGCAGCGGGCTGGCGGCGCGCTCCACGCGCAGGTCGTCGAAGACCTGGTCGCCCGAGTCCACGCTCAGAGCGGGCTGGTTCAGCCGCCAGCGGGTGCCGAACACGAACTCGCCCTCGGTGACCCGCCTGCCGGTGGGCAGTGCCCAGATGCTGTCGGTGGAGTCGTCCTGCCAGCGGGCCGACGACGACCAGTCGTCGTCGGCGAACCCGCGGTAGAGATCCACCCGTGCGCCGTCGGCCGTGCTCGACCGCGGCGGCACGGACCTGACCTGGCGGGCCTTCCTCGCGTCGAAGACCGCGGTACGGTCCTGGCCGAGGTCTATGTCGGTGACCGCGAGCAGTCCCTGCCCGAGTGAGTGCGGCCCGTGGGTGCCCGTCAACGAGGTGTCCAGCCAGGCGGTGTACGTGCCGCGCGGGAGCCGCAGGTCCAGCGTGCCCGACGCGTCCAGTTCCAGCGGCAGCCACAGTCTCTTCGCCGTCAGGATGACGGTGCCGCCGAGTGGTTGACCGGCCCGGTCCAGAGCCTTGAGCGTCAACCGGTGCCGCTCACCCTCCTCGGCGGCGCCGAGGGAGGTGCGGGTGAGGATGCCCGAGGGGCCGTCCGCCGTCAGGAAGCCGGCCAGCGCCCGGTCGGCGGGCACCTGGTCGTAGTGCGCGGTCACGGTGACGGAGGCGGTGCCGTGCGCCGGGACGGTGAGTCGCGGGGCCGACACCGTGAACAGGCCGTCGGCCGTGTCCGGGGTGCCCGTCGACAGACGGAGGGAGACCGGGGTGTCTGCCGTGTTGGTGTAGGTCACCTTCCGGTCGGTGGTCGTGCCGGGTGCGGTCGGCCAGGTGCGCAGGCCGAAGTCGGCGCTGCCGGTGGCGAACACGGTGGCCGCCGTCGTCGCGGCGACGTCCAGTCGGCCGGTGCCGCCCTCGAAGGGGTTGTACCGGGGGGTCGCGCGGGTGGTGCTGACCAGTGCGTCCTTCAACTGGCGGCCCGTCCAGTCCGGGTGCTCGGCCGCCAGCAGAGCGGCGGCGCCCGCGACGTGCGGCGTGGCCATGGAGGTGCCGCTCAGGGTCTGGTACAGGCCGGCGCCCTCGGGCGCGTACTGGGAGCGTGCCGCGAGGATGTCCACCCCGGGAGCCGTGAGGTCGGGTTTGACGCCCCGGTCGCCCGGCCGCGGGCCGCGGCTGGAGAAGTCGGCGAGGACGTCGGAGCCGTCCACGGCTCCGACGGTCAGCGCGGCGTCGGCCACGCCCGGCGCTCCCACGGTGAAGCCCTCGGGGCCTGAGTTGCCCGCCGCCACGGTGAACAGTGCTCCGGTCTCCTCGCTGAGCCGGTCGACTGCCGTGCTCAGAGGATCGGTGCCGTCGGTGGGCGGACCGCCCAGACTCATACTGATGATTTTCGCGTGCTGGTTGCGGGCGGCCCACTCCATGCCGGCCAGGAGCCAGGACGTCTGGCCCTCGCCGTCGTCGGAGAGCACCTTGCCGACGTGAAGGCGCGCGCCCGGCGCCACGCCCCTCTCGCGGCCGCCGGAGGCGGCACCGGTGCCGGCCAGGGTGGACGCCACGTGGGTTCCGTGGCCGTTGCCGTCCACGGCGGACTCCCCCTCGGTGAAGTTCTCGCTCGTCACGACACGGTCGGCCAGATCTGGGTGTTCCGCGTCCACACCGGTGTCGAGGACCGCGACGTCCACGCCCTTGCCGGTGTTGCCCGACGCCCACACCTTCGGCGCGCCGACCTGGGCGGTGCTGTCGGCGAGGTCCGCCTTCACCTTCCCGTCCAGCCAGATCTTGGCGATGCCGAGCCCCAGCCGGGGCGCGCCCCCGTCACGGTGTGCCGCCGTACCGCCGGACGTTGCCGACGTCCAGAAGGCGTCCGACCGGTCCGCGTCCAGTGCGGCGCCCCCGATGCTCGTCAGGCTTCGCGTCGCACCGACGCCCCGCGCTCTCGCCAGGCCGCGAGAGGGGGCGGTGCCGCTGTAGGTGACGATCAGCGGCAGCCGGTCGCGGTGGGCGTCGTCGTAGCCGTACGCGAGGAGCCGGGTGACGTTGAACAGCTCCCGGTCCAGCGATCCGGCGGCCAGATACGGCAGCGCCTCGCGCGGATACACATAGGTGTCCGTGCCGGACCGGTGGGTCTCGAATCCGGTGTATCTGCCGTCCGGACCCCGTACGACATGGCTCGGTGTGCCGTCGGCGTCCCTGGTGACGATGACCTCGTCACCAGTCACCAGGGTGACCGTCTGAGCGGCGGGTGTCCCGGACGGCGCGGACATGGACGCGGGAGCGGGTCGGGATATGGCGGCGTGTGTGGGTGAGGCGGCCAGCACTGCCGCGACGACGCACAACGCGGTCAATCTGCTGAGGCGGCAGGAGGGAAGCGACAAGTTGTACCCCCAGAGAGTGCGCGGACCGGTCTGGGGATTCTGTGCTTGGCGCCGCGGTTCTATGCGCGCCTACGTGTCATGTTTGTGGCATGTCCCATCGTGGACATCCCTGGATGTCGGTGGGAAAGGCGCATGCCTCCTCGGCACGCGACTCTCCCAAATGTTTCGGCCCCTCGGAACATGTATGGCCGCCTCAAGTCGCCGCGCACATCCGGGCGTGTCCGGCGTTCAGGTGTGGCGAGCGGTTACTTATTACGGCGTAATAGGAGAGGCGGGAGGGCAGCGGCTGCACCGGGTCAGGGCGGCCGCGCTCGGCGATGGCGTAAACCGTGGCGTTGGTGTTGTTGGAGGGGATGACGGAGGCGTGCTGATCGAACGTGCCGCGACTGAGCGGCCGCATCGGTGAGACGCCGATGGTGAAGCCGCGACCGGGGAGAAGCCCTCTTCGAGGCCGCCGCTGATGTCGCGGGCCCTGCGGTGTCCGGCTTCCACCGCGCCGTCGAGGCAGGCGAGCAGGACGTCGTCGGGCGTGGTCGCCGGGCCGACGGCGAGCGGGCCGCGAGCACGGAGCCGGCCGTGCCTCCTCCGACGAGGATCACGTCATGGCGGAATCCTGAGTGCTCATGACGCGATGGGTTGGGGCAGTGCCGGGGCAGAGGCCGTCCATGACGATGTCCAGGACACGGCAGGCGGTATGTTCCGGGTCGGAAGAGCCGTCGAGGTTCCAGACGTAGGACATGAGCAGGAGAACCTCACCGGCCGTGACGTCACTGCGCAGCTGCTTCGCCGTCCTGCACGCGGCCATCAGCTCCGTCAGAACGAGGCGGATACGCGTGTAGTACGGGTTCTCGGGGTCCGCACGGGTGGCGGCCCGCACGGCCTGGGACGCCGCGCTGCCGGTCCGCCCGTGAGCGGCGAGCCGCTCCAGCCAGTGGCGCAGTGCCGCCCTGGGATCTTGCCGGGCGATCAGGGGAGCGGTGTCGAGCAGGGCCTCGACCTCGCTCCGGTACACCGTCACCAGCAGGTCCTCGCGGGTGGGGAAGTGCCGGTACACGGTACCCGGGCCGACTCCGGCCAGCTTGGCGATGGGCTTGAGCGTCGCGTCCGGATCCTGGCTGAGGGCCTCGCGTGCGACCGCGATGATACGCGCGCGGTTCGCCTCCGCGTCGCACCGCATCGGGCGGCGGGCGGGGTGCGTCATCGGCGGTCTCCGTTCGGGGCGGTGCTGGGGGCGGCCTCGCCCCGACGGGCCGGCGGCGAGAACACGTGGGGACAGCGGACGGTCGGGACGGGCGTGCTCGTCAGACGACGTGGACCCTGCCGGTGCCGCTTTCGCCGCCCGGTGCCTGGGCTGACAGACCCGAGCACACGCCGTCGGGACCGGTGGACGTCGCGGTGAGCAACGAATCCTCGGCCAGGGCGAGTCGGACAGGGAGCGCCCACTCTGAAGCCGTCCGTCGAATTCTCAGCGTCCCGTCGAGGGACGAGGTGAGTCCCACCATGTTGACCAGGACGTCCAGGCGTCCACTGGACCGTTCGACCAGTTCGGCGGCGCTAGCCACCGAACGTACTCGTCGGGGTCCAGCGGCACGTGCCGCGCGTCGAGATCCCGAGGCACGCAGTTCGCGCTCCGCCCTCCGCCCGGCTTCTTCGCGGCGGGCTCCGACGTACGCCGTCA
The DNA here is from genome assembly GCF_042803195.1 of Streptomyces sp. NPDC057428. NCBI lineage: Bacteria > Bacillati > Actinomycetota > Actinomycetes > Kitasatosporales > Streptomycetaceae > Streptomyces > Streptomyces sp. NPDC057428. Next base: position 3,512 of record NZ_JBHVCT010000077.1, on the reverse strand, counting down.
TTCCCGCTTCGGCCAGTTGCCGGGCCACGACACGTGTGTGTGACATGTAGGCAGGCGGACATGATGACATGACCATCAATCTTGTTCGGAAGGAGGAGGATTTGGACTGGTCACGCTAGCAGAACGGTGTGTCGTCGATGAATACATGTGACCACCTCGGGCACCGTACGGAGGACCGGCCTTTTCTGGTCTACCCCTGGATTGGCCCGTCAAGGCCGTGTACCGCCCGTCTTCATACGAGCCCGGGGCGTTTGCAGTGCCGGTTCTCCTTCGGTTCCCTGAGTGCGAGGCACTCGCGTCTGTTGTCCGTGTGGACGTTTCCGTCCGATGTCTTCAATGTACGGAGTCGCCAGGGCCGTGGCATCCGTCAGTCGACTGAGATGCACTACTGAAGCACTGACCCCATGACGTACGTCACGCTGACCCGCTCGTGCATCCACGCGTCCCAGAACGTATGGATGGACTGCACAGACCAGTCGAGGGTCCGGCCCAACGCACCGGTGATCGTCTCGGACGGGTTCGTCTCCGCCTTGGCCCGCAGGAGACGCTCCTCCTCCACGAGCCGAGCCAGCTCCAGCACCGTGTCCTGCGGGCTCTCCCCGGACGACGCCGCCAGCCACTCGGTCGGGGTCACCACCGGATCGAACTCCCGCGTGTGACGGAATCCGGGAAAGGGACCACCGAGCTGGAACACGTGCAGCGCGGCCACGTCGCGGACGTGACGCACCACGTCGTGGACGTTCCACTCGGAGCATCGGGTGGCCGTCCGCCACGTCGCTGCGTCGAGACCGGCCACATACCGCAGGAACCGGGCGCGCTGCGTGGCGTACGCTTCCACTAGGGCGAACGGCCCGTCGCTGTAACCGCTCAGTTCGTCAAGGACCCTGCCGTCTGCCGCACCGGACGTCATGTGGGAAACCTCTTGGCTGTCGAGTGCGCGCGGGCCGCACCGCTCGTGTTTGAGCTTACGTCGTAGATACGTGTGAGCCTGCGGTCCGGGCGACGGACGTGCCGCCCACCGGTGACGGATGGGACGGTATCGCTGCTGTGACATGCTGCGACGGCTTGTCCACCGCCATGGGAAACACGCGTTCCGTCATCGACGTCGGCCGTTACATGGTTGATCGGATATGCGGCTCCCTTTACTCTGGCCGCGTATGGAGAATTTTCGACCACAATGAGCGAAAAGGTGCTTCGACCGGACACATGTGCTGCCTGGTGAAACAAGGCCCAGCAGACCACACCTCCGGGCACATCCAGCAAACGCACCCGTCATCCGGCATGTACCACCCCTCGATGCGGTGGCGGGACTCAGGGTTCCGCGATGATCGGGCCGGTCCTGCCGGCGGTGAAAGGAGTGGGGGACCGTGGAGTCGCTCGTCAGGACAATGGTCGGTCGGGACGGGGAGCAGGCGGCACTGTCCGCCTTCGTGGCCGCACTCGAGGGACAGTCGCTCGTCCTGAGGGGCGAGACGGGAGTGGGCAAGAGCGCTCTGCTGGACCATGTCACGGATCTGGCGCAGGAGGAGTACCGGGTGATCAGGGCCGCCGGAGTCGAGGCTGAGTCCGACCTTCCGTTCGCCGGCCTGCACCAGTTCCTGTATCCGCTGCTCCCCTTCATCGACGGCCTCGACGCCGGCCACGGAGCCGTGTTCGACGCCGTCTTCGGGCGCACCGTCGGACGGCCTCCGTCGGTCATGGCACTCGGCATCGCGGTCCTCGACCTGCTGTCCGTGGCGGCATCGCGCAAGCCGATACTGCTGGTGCTCGACGACGGCCAGTGGCTGGACTCGTCCAGCGCCGAGGTGTGCGGTTTCGTGGGGCGCCGGCTCACGGGCAGTTCCGTGAAACTCGTGGTGGGTCTGCGCGCCGAGGTCCCGTCGCGGTTCGACACGGCGGCCCTGCCGGAACTGTCGGTGACGGTCTTGCCGGACGAGGCCGCGGAACAGCTGCTGGACCTGCACCACCCGGGGCTGGACGGGCACACCCGGCGCCTGGTCCTGGAGGAGGCCCGTGGCAATCCGCTGGCGCTGTTGGAGCTTCCTCTATATGTGAGCGGCGGGCATCTGGGGCACAGCGCCGAGGAGTTGTTCGAATGCCACGCGGTTCCGTTGCCCCGCCGGCTCCAGCACGTGTACGGAACCCGCATCGAGCGGCTCGGCGACGCGGTACGCGGGGAGCTGCTGCGGGGCGCCCTGGACGGCGCGGGGGCGGGAGCCGGGAGTACGGGCGGCCTGCGCTACCGCATGAGGGATGCCGACGAGGCGGTGGCCGCAGCCTTGCTGGACATCGACCCGGTCAGCGGTGACTTTGTCTTCCGGCACCCCCTGGTACGGTCGACCGTCGTCCAGATGGCCACTCCCAACCAGCGGCGCGCGGCGCACTCCGATCTGGCCGGGTTGCACCGGGAGGACGTGGAGCGGTTCGCGACCCACCTGGCCGCGGCGACGCTCGACCCCGACGAGCAGGTGGCGGCCGCGCTGGAGAAGGCGGCGGACTCGGCGACCAGGCGCGGTGGCGCGATGGCGGCCGTGACCTGGCTGACCCGGGCCGCGGAGCTGAGCGAGAGCCATGAGGACCGCTCCAGGCGGCTGGGTGACGCAGCGTTCATCGCCGGGCATGCCGCCCTCCTGGGCCAGGCGCAGCAGCTTGTCCACTCCGACGTGACGCAGGGCCGACAGGAATCCCCGGCCTCCGTGCTCACCTCGGCGTACGTCGCGCTGTACGAGGACGGTGATGTGCGCTCGTCCCCGCGCCAGGTCATGGCGGCGATCGAGAACATGCGCGACGAGGGGTTCAAGGAGCCGCCGGAGGTCAGCAACCGGCTGGTGAACCTCCTGCTCGCCATCAACCAGTACGCCAGCGATCACACGGTGTGGCAGCGCGCCCATGAACTGCTCGGCTCGATGGGCGACCTGGTCCCGCCGAGCTCACTGATCTACCAGGACGCCTGGAGCGACGTCGTGAGCCGCGGGGCCGGACTGCGCAAACGGGTGGAGAACGCCTTCGCCGATCTCCCGGCCATGGAGCCGTGGGACGTCACACGCCTGGCCGTCGCCGCATATCACGTCGACACGCTGAGCCACTACCGCCCCCTTCTGCAGCGCACCGTCGACCGAGAGGTGGAGACGGGGGCCGTGGCCAACGGCATGACCATGTTGCATCTGATCATGCTCGACCAGATGGCGGTCGGGGAGTGGGACGAGGCGGAGCGCACGGGAGAGCGTGTGCTGAACCTGACGACGTCCCACGGCCATGTCCTGTTCGGCTACCACAGCCGCGCCTATCTGGCCCTTCTGGCCGCCATGCGCGGCGAGAAGGACCGCGCGCGTGAGCTGCAGGCCGCCGTCGACTCCTGGGCCCGGCCGCGCGGCGTGGGCTTCCTGACCCAGATCGCCGACGCGGTCGGCACGGCGTCGGCCCTCAGCGAGGGGGACTACGAGGCCGCCTACCTGTACGCGATCGGCATCACACCCCCCGGATCGTTCGCCTCCAGCATGCACCAGGCCGCG
>NZ_JBHVCT010000076.1:0-30961 GCF_042803195.1 Streptomyces sp. NPDC057428 | reverse complement strand
GACCCTCCTGGCCACCTGGACCGGCGCCTGCTCGATATGCGGCCAACCCGCACCAACCCCCGAACCACACCACAGGATCTAACAAAGCCCTACTAAGGGGGGCCGAAGGCGAATCCCGCGTAGTCGAGGCATCACGCGCTGTCGACGACCGTGGACCCCTGTTCGGTGTCCGGGTGGAGCGTGCTGCACACCCGGGGCGCAGGCTCAGCGCCGTCTACGCTGCGGCCCATTCGTGAGGCCTGCCGCCGCGCCACCTGACCCACGCGGGGTCGTCGAGCAGCAGGTCCGGGTCCTCGAGCCCCGCCCGGCGCAGGAACTCGACGACGTCGCGGTCGCTGTAGGCGATGCCGAGGATGTGGGTGTCGGCAGAGCTCCGCACGGACACGCGGCGGCCGCCGTCCGGGCTGAGGTGATGAACGGTGACGGGCGGGTTCATTCATCCACGGTGCCCCCGGGAGCGGGTCCCGCGCCACCGGTCGGCCCAGGGCCCGGGTGCGAAGAGCGCCCCGACGACGGCCGGCGACGATTCCCCTGGCGGCGGCGACTTCGCCGGGGGCGAGGCACCGGAAACGACGCGCGCGCACCACCCGGTCCCGGATATCCTTCGTCGCCCCGTACAGGCCAGGAAGGTCCCTCAGCATGAGCAGCACCACGTCGTCCCTGCCCGAACGGCTCGAACTCTCGGGTGATGGCCTGGTTCTCCGCGACTGGACGGAGGGGGACGTGACAGCCATGCCGGCTCTCTTCGACGACCCGGACATCGCGTACTGGACACCGATCGTCTCGCCCTTCGACGAGACGGCAGCCCGTGCGCGCCTGAAGCGGGACAGGCAGCTGCGGGAGGAGGGCACGACCATCCTCCTCGCCATCACCGTCGACGGCGGCGCACCCCTCGGCGAGGTGATGCTGCGGCGGGCCCCCGAGGGCACGGAGATCGGCTACGTGGTCGGACCCGCGCACCGCGGCCAAGGGCTCGCGGTACGGGCGGTGCGCGTGATGACCGCCTACGCCTTCGAGCAGCTGGGTGCGGAGCAGGTCATCCTGGAGCTGGAAGCAGACAACGCCGCCAGCGTCGCCGTCGCCCGCAACGCGGGTTTCGGACTGCTCGACGTACCGCTGATCGAGGGGGAGGAGAAGGGGCGGCCGTTCGCACTGCAGACGTGGGGCCTGAGCTCCCATCGCGCCTGATCCGCCCGCTGTGCGCAGTGCGGTCAGGTTCTGCGGTCACGCAAGGGGGTGCCCCCTTCAGGTCCGCTGCGCCGGTCGCCGGGGGGACACGCGTCCGCTAGCGCGGTGCGGACCGACTCCAGGAGCCGCTCCCGTGCGCTGCGCCGGCGGCCCTCCCCATCCGGGTGAAGGGCTGCTCGCCGTAACGCGACTGGCGACCCGGAAGTTCTATGCCGCAGACCTCCACTTCGCCACCGAAGAAGGCGGGCCACCGGGCGTAGGCGGAGGCGGCGCCCCCGGCGTAAGGGAGGCAGAAGAGCCGCACGGCCGGTGGGGTCCGGCGTTGCGGGCCGGTGATCCAGCCGTCGGCCCGCGGTGGCTGCGGCGTTGTGCTTCGGTTCACGTTCGCGACTTCCCGCTCTGCCGGTCCGGCTGGACCGAGGTGTCAACGCTACTGCGTGGGGACATGCCCTCGGCCTCGGCCGGTCAGCGGTTCCTGACGGAAACGAACCTCACGTCGACGCTGCACTCGCGGCGACTACGACCTGCACGACGGACACCTCGAGGGGAGCAGGGCTTAATCTGGCGGTCACGGGCACGTCAGAGAGGCGCACCAAGATCGGGACCGCTAGTGAACCCGAGCCAGGAGGCACCATGTTTCGCCGGACCCTGTCCGTTCTCGCCGCTGTCGTGGCGCTCGCCGCCACCGGAGCGGTCGGCCAGGCCTCGGCCGCCGACGACGCCTCGGGCACCCAGCTCCCCGGGCCCCGCGTAGTGGACGTCATGTCGTTCAACATCCACCATGCCCAGGGCAGCGATGACGCGCTCGACCTCGAGAGGATCGCGGACGTCGTCCGCCGGAGCGGCGCCGACGTGGTGGGGTTGCAGGAGGTCGACAACCACTACTCGGCGCGCAGCGAGTGGGCCGACCAGCCGGCCGAACTCGCGGCGATGCTGGGTTACCACGTGGTGTTCGGTGCCAACATCGACAACGCTCCGCCGGCACCTGGTGGGCATCGCGTGCAGTACGGAACCGCGATCCTGTCCCGGTACCCGATCACCGCCTCTGACAACACCTGGCTGTACAAGACGGCCGGCCAGGAGCAGCGCGGCCTGCTGCACGCCACGATCGACGTCCGCGGTAAGAAGGTGGAGTTCTACAACACCCATCTGTCCGCCAGTTCGCAGACCGACCGTCTGCAGCAGACCGCGCAGGTCGTCGACCTGATCGGAACGAAGAAGCCCGGAATTCTCGTCGGGGACTTCAACGCCGTGCCGACCGCGCCGGAGTCGGAGCCGCTGCAGAGGGCCTACACCGACGCGTGGGCCGAGTCCCTGCACGGGCGTGGCGAGGGCGCCACGTACCCGGCCGATGCCCCGACCGAGCGGATCGACGTCATCTACACGACCCGCAACGCCACACCGCTTCTCACGCGCGTCGTGAGGTCCGAGCCGACCGCCTCCGACCACCTGCCGCTGCTCAGCAAGATCCTCGTCAGTTCCTGAGCGCTGACGAGGCAGTCCGTGAGTCCGCCATCCGTCCGCCGCACCCCTCCCGTTCACCGGTCGCCGGGCGTGCGGCGGCCGATGGGTCCGTGAGGCCGGCGGGCACAGGCTCGTGCGGCGGCACCCCACAGGTCGCCGCACTGTGTTGTGTTCCGCAGGCACGCGCCTCCCCGGCATGACCCCGTTCGTGAGTCTGCCCCGGTCTCGCGCAGGCCCCACCGGCGGTGTCGTCGCCCCGCGTGGCGCCCGTCGGAGACACGGCGCAGACTGGCTGGGATGGACAGGACTCCACAAGCGCCGCAGGCAATGGGCGACTACGTCGAACTCCCCGGTGTCAGGACGTGGTACGCGACCGAGGGTGCCGGTGATCCGCTCGTCCTGCTGCACGGCGGTTTCTGCACCAACGAAACGTGGGGGGGCGCAGCGCGCCGACCTCGCCGCCGTGTTCCGCCTCTTCCTGCCCGAGCGACGCGCACACGGTCACACCCCCGACGTCGCGGGACCGCTCTCCTACCAGGACATGGCCGACGACACCGTGGCCTTCCTGGAGGCGGTCGTGGAGGGACCGGCGCACCTGGTCGGCTGGAGTGACGGCGGTGTCGTCGCGCTCCTCGTCGCCATGGCCCGGCCTGACCTGGTACGCAAGGTCGTGGCGATCGGGGCCAGCACCCGACCCGGCGCAGAGTGCTTCGTCGAACCGGCGATGCTCGACGCGATGACACCCGACGGAGACGATCTCGAGTTCTTCCGGGAGATGTACGCGTCCGTCGCGCCGGACGGTGCGGACCACTGGCCGGTGGTGGCGGCGAAGATGGTCGACATGTGGCGTACCCAGCCGACGCTCACCGCCGAGAACCTCGCCCGGATCGAGGCATCCGTTCTGATCATGGTCGGCGACGACGACATGATGGCCCTGGAGCACACGACCGCCCTGTACCGGGCGATCAAGAAGTCCCAGCTGGCGGTGGTTCCCGGTGCCTCCCACCTGGTACCGCTGGAGAAGCCGGCCTTTGTCAACCGACTGATCCTGGATCACCTCGGGCAGGACGGGGTCGAGACGATGATGCCCATCAGGCGCGCCGCGCGGCCGGAGGAGGCCGACGGCGGAGCTGCGGGCTGACCGTGCGGGTGCCCGTCGACGTGACCCGCGCCGGCTCTCTGCGGAATGCGTCGTCCGGAACGCAGTGGGTACGCGACGTGCGACACCGGCCGGCAGCGGAGCGGCCGCGCACCGACAGGAGGAACGACATGACCGACCGCAGGCCCGCAGGAACCGCGTACACCGGGGCAGAGGCCAGCCCGCCGCCGATCCCCGCCGACATGCCCGACCAGCAGGCGCAGGAAGGCGAGGACGCCCTCGACGTCATCCTTCCGCCCGGCACAGAGCGCCCCCGTACGGAACCGGATTCCGGGACCGACGAAGGGGACCCGGACTCGGACAATCCCGACCCGGACGAGGCCGGCTCGGGCCGCAACGCTGCTCGCAATGCAGGAGTACACCCGGAACATCCCACCCCGGACGAGTCGACTGGCTGAACACGCCCCAAATCTCCGGGCTCGCACCCGAGGCAGCACACGGGACCGTGCGTGGGGCGAGCACGACCCTTCCCGCTCGCACGTCACCGCCTTCCGGTCCCGTCGACGGACACCTGGACCCCCGCGGCTCCGGCCTCGCGCCGCGGTGCTGAAGCCGCGTGGCCGGTGTGGTCCGGTTCACTGCCCACTGGTCGAGAGTCCGGAACAACCTCGATCGGTTGAAGGTTCACCTGTATGTGGGTACGGAGGGGACAGTGTCCCCGGGCCTCACCTCTAGCCCATGGGGAAGATCGTTCGGCTGAAGCCCCATGGAGCCGTCCGCCGCGAGGCGACCGCCCTCCGGACCCGCATCCCTTTGTCTGCCCCGGCCGGCCCCCCCGACCGGCCGGGGCTCTGCGCCTCTCAGCACCCGACCGTTGCGGTGACGGCCTTGTGCCCGCCGGCCGCGGGTTACGAGCGGGCCGCGCTGAAAAGGTCGTCCGAACACCGCCGCTGCGGATCTGGCGATCAGGGTGGCGACACCCCTCCCGGCCGAGCCGGAGAAAACCGGCGCGGGTACGCGTGCGGGACGGCCCCATCGGACGTGGCCTACGACCCGAGGACCGACGCGCAGAAGTGCGAGATGGTGCGGGGTCTGTTACAGGGCCGCACGGACCCCGCACCATCTCGTTGCCTCCCCTACCCCCCACGGCCCCGGCGTAGTTGTCCCTTGAGTGGTTCTGCCTCGTTTTGATGTGGCTAGTACTCCAGCTGTAGATCGTGATCTTCATGTCTGGGATGCGGCTTGTCGCTGGTAATGGCTGGTGCGTGATCGCTGCTGATGGCGGCGTCGCCAGTCAGACCAGCCGAGTCGGTGGGCGATGCCGTGGAGGGGCTGGACGACGAGCGTGATGAACAGGCACTGGATCTCGTTGCAGGACAGCGGGACCAGCCCGTCCGGGGCGGGTCCGTTCTCAGGCTGAGCGCGACAGCTGTCACAGTCTGGGCACTGAAGTTGTCACCTGCCGCGGGTTTGCGTCCTCCGTCACAAGCGATGACGCGGACAAGATGGGGGCAGGCAGCCCCGCGGCTCACTTCGCAAGCGTGGAGGCCTCGCCGACGGCGGCGAGCAGTTCGAAGGGGAGCTCTCGATCGACTTGGCCGATGGTGAGCCCGAGCCAGCGACCAGCAGACGGCACCTGCCACATTTGCATGCTCCCAGCAAGGTTGCACAGGGAGCCCAGGGGCTCGGGCGCCTCCTCGATGTCTGGGTAGTCCGGGTTGTCGAGCCCGAGATAGGGCCACAGATCGACCACGGTCGGACTGCCCCAACGCCCAGCCAGCACCGTGACCAGTGAGGTGAGGTCTGCCTCCAACTCCTCCTCGGCCGCCGTGATCGTCTCCGGACCAGGAACGTCCCAGAAGTCCCGGCTCTCCCGGAGAACAGCGATGTGATATCCGGGCCCGCCCCATCCGTGTTGCGTCCTCGACTTGCCTTCCTGTTCGGGGAACGGCAGAGCAATCAAGGCATCGATGATCGACAGCTGCTCCTCAGCGGAGCCTGCGGACCGGGGCTGGATCGGCATGGCTGGAGTGTAGGGCTGGTGACAGATGTCGTGCCCAGTCGCACCCCACCTGCAAGATCACGATCTACAGCTGGAGTACTAGTTGCAGGACGAGCGCGACTTCTGATGATCTTTCAGGTCTCTACGCCAAAAGATCGTCACAGGAGTCGCGCTCGTGCCCGTATCTTCGCCGATCCCCCCTGCCGTTGGCCAGCTTGCGGACCTCGCCCTGTGGGAGACAGAGCTCGCCACTGACCCGGCAGTAGTAGAGTCCGAGCTGGTCAGCAGGTTGCGGCAGGTCCCGGACGTGCGCGCGAAGCGTGGCCGGCGCCACGCCCTCGTGGTGATCCTGGCCTTGACCGCGTGCGCGACGCTGGTGATCGGCGGTGACTCGGTCCGCATCCTGACCGTGCGAGCTATGCCTCCTACGCCACGTTCAGTGATCCGGATGGGAACGGCTGGGTGCTCCAGGAGATCACGCAGCGATTCCCGGGCCGCTGAGCCACAGCGGTGACGCGGCCCCCACGTTCGCTCGGGAGATGGGCGGGCTCGTCTCGGGCTTCGCGTGAGGGACGTACGTTATCGGGCCGGTTGAGCCAGGACCTCAGGCAGAGCGGCCTCGGCTGGAACGCCGTTCGAAGCAGGGTCACTTGCCCCAGGGCGGCGCGGGGAAGCCGCCTGTCCGTCGGCACGGCGAGAAGAGGTTATGACGCGTGAAGCAAGCGTGAATACCCTGTGGACGCGATGTCGGTGGCGCCGCTTATGCTGCACCCGATGATCACGCTGGACCAGGGGAGGGCGCGGCATGTTCGGCAGGCTGTTCGACAGGAGCGGGGAGAGACCGTCGACGGATCCGCACGCCCTACCTGTTCCGCGAAGGCAGAAGAACGGCATGTACACGCTGCGCGCCCTCGGTGACGGCCGGGTGCTGGCACTGCTGGAGGCGGCCGACGCGGGTGACTGGGAGGCGCTCAAGGCTGCGCTGGCACCCTTCGACGTGGGTCATGACCAGCGGGTCCTCGGCGAACTCGCCAACTGGGACGGCCTGCAGGACTGGATCGGCCGTGCCGTCGAGGAGGACAAGGAACACCGCGCGACGGCCATTCTGATATCGGGGGCCCGGCATGTCACCTGGGGCTGGGAGGCACGCACGGCAGCCCGCGCGGTGAACGTCACGCGGGAGCAGTGGCGGGTTTTCCACGACCGTCTCCACATTGCCGAACAGCATCTGTTCGAGGCTGCGGAGCTTCGCCCGGAGTGGGTGACGCCGTGGCGCCACCTGCTCACCTCCGGCCGGGGCATGTCGCTGGGTCTCGCGGTCAACGAGACCCGGTTCGACGCCGCCATGCGCCGCGATCCGCTGAGCCTGGACATCCATGTGGAATGGCTGCAGCAGTTGCAGCCGCGCTGGGGCGGCGAGTCCGGCCAGGGGATGGAGTTCGCCCGTGACGCGATGGCCCGCACTCCGCAGGGGCACCGCCTGGGCTGCGTGATCGCTATGGCGCACATCGAGGACTGGGTGGAGTCGGACACCCAGGAGTGTCTGGAGACCCCCCGGATCCAGGCGGAGCTGCGGGAAGCGGCCGAGCACAGCATCCTCCACCCCGATTACGAGCGGCGCCCGGGCTGGCAGCACGACTTCAACATGTTCGCCATGGCCCTGTCGCTCGCCGACGAGCGCCACGCGGCCAAGCGGGTCTTCCGTGCACTCGACGGCGCGTACACCAGTTGGCCGTGGACCTACATGGCGGAGCCCGAGCAGCAGTTCGCCCGGCACTCCCGCCGCCGCGGCTGAGCTGACTCAGCCCGCATCCCGCCCCGCCCACCGGCCTCTGCCACCTCTCCCACTCCGGACTGCCCGATGACTCTGCCCGACACCGCCACGAACCCGGCCGGCGCTGACCACACCTTCCAGGTGGATCTGCGCGGCCTCGTCGATCTCCTCTCCCACCACCTCTACTCCAGCCCGCGGGTCTATCTCCGCGAACTCCTGCAGAACGCGGTCGACGCACTGACCGCTCGGCACGGCATCGAACCCGACGCACCCGCGGACGCATTTGGCATCCGCATGTACGCCGACGGATCGGTGGTCCGTGTCGAGGACGACGGCGTCGGCCTCACCGAGGCCGAAGTGCACACCTTCCTCGCCACGATCGGCCGCAGCAGCAAGCGCGCCGAGCGGATCGCGGAGCAACGCGGAGACTTCATCGGTCAGTTCGGAATCGGCCTGCTCTCCTGCTTCCTGGTCGCGGACGAGATCCATGTCGTGAGCCGCTCCGCGCGCACCCCTGACGCACCCGCTGTGGAATGGCGGGGGCGCGGCGACGGCAGTTACACCATCCGCACCCTGCCCGCGTCCGCCCGTCCCCGGCCCGGCACCACGGTCACACTGACACCGCGTGCTGACGCGGGCGAGTGGACCCGGCCGGTGAAGGTGCACGCACTGGCACGGCACTTCGGCGCCCTGCTGCGCCACCCGGTGACCTTCGACGACGGCACGGGCGGCCCGGGCGCATCCGTCAACCCCGAGCCCGCACCCTGGGCGCGTACGTACCCGACGCCCGGGGCACGTTCGCGGGCACTCGCCGCGTACGGGGAGGAGGTCTTCGGCTTCACGCCGCTGGACACCATCGATCTGGACCTGCCGGCCGTGGGCCTGAAGGGCATCGCGTGCGTGCTGCCCGAGGCGGTGCCGGCCGGACGCCGACACGGCCACCGCGTACACGTCAAGGGCATGCTGCTGTCCGAACAGGCGGAGGAAATCCTGCCCGAGTGGGCCTTCTTCGTCCGGTGCGTCGTCGACGCCGAGAGTCTGCGCCCGACGGCGTCCCGCGAGTCCCTGTACGAGGACGACACGCTCGCCGCCGTACGCGACGCCCTGACCGAGCGGCTTCGCGCCTGGATCGCCCGGGCGGCCGCCAGCGATCCGGACCTGCTCAACCGTTTCCTCCAGGCGCATCACCTTGCCGTCAAGTCGCTCGCGGTGCACGACAACGAGATCATGCGGATGCTGCTGCCGTGGCTGCCGTTCGAGACCACGGACGGACACACCACCCTCGACGCGTTCGCGCGCGCCCACCGCACCGTCCTCGTGACGTCGAGCGTGGAGGAGTTCCGGCAGGTCGCGGCGATCGCTTCGGCCGCCGGGCTCGGCGTCGTCAACGGCGGCTACACCTACGACCGTGAACTGGTCCACCGGCTGCCCGAGATCAGGCCGGAGACGAGCGTCGCCGACCTCGACCCGGCGACCCTCACCGCCCACCTCGACCCGGTCGACCGGGAGACGGAACTGGCTGCCGCCGCCTACCTCGCCCTGGCCCGCGAGGCCCTCGCCGTCTTCGACTGCGACGTCGCGCTGCGTACCTTCCAGCCCGCCTCCGCCCCCGCCCTCCTCATGGACAGCCGCGAGGCACGGCACGAGCGCACCCGCTCCCAGCTCGCCCGGGAGCAGGACGGCGGCCTGTGGGGCGACATCCTCGGCGCCCTGCGCCAGGAGGCACCGAGAGCTCAGCTGATCCTCAACCAGCTGAACCCGCTGGTCCGCACCGCCGTGGCCATCGACGCGTCCGAGCTGGCCCGCACCAGTGCCGAAGCCCTCTACGGGCAGGCCGCACTGCTGTCCCGGCGCCCGCTGAGGCCCTCCGAGTCGAGCCTCATCAACCGCTCCTTCCTCGACCTTCTCGCCCACGCACTGCGCAAGGACAGCTGACGATGCCGACCGCACCCCAGACCACCGACGAGCTGTACCAGGCACTCCAGGAGAACGACCGCCTCCCCTACGGTCGCACGCGCACCGTCACTGCCGAGGAACTCGTCGACGCCGCAGAGCAGTTCGGGGACACCGTGGCGCTCGTGCACGCGCTGTTCGAACTCCAGGAGGCATACACCTACGGCTCCGAGCCCCGGAAGTCGCCCGTCGTCTTCGCCCGGCTGCTCACCCTCTTCGACGAGCAGCCCGACGTCTTCGACGAACGCCTGCGCCGCACGTTGTTCTGGCGGTTCAAGTGGGTGGCCAACGCCCTGCGTCAGCTGCCCGAGATACCGCTGGTCAGCCTGAGCCAGTGGCTCACGGAGATGCGTGAACGGTACGAGAAGGCAGGACTCGCCCTCCAGCCCTACTACGGGCAGGCCTACCAGCTCGCCGCCCACGCAGGTCAGGACACCGCCCTCGCCTACGAGCTGTGGGCGGGCCGGGCCCGTACCCCGCTCAGTGACTGCGAGGCGTGCGAGATCTGCGAGCGGGCACGTTTCCACCTGGCCGCAGGAGACGACGAACGGGCACTGCGAGCCTGGGAACCCGTCCTGGCGGGCAAGGAATCCTGTCAGGAGGAGCCCGCCCGCTCCGTCTCGTACGCGCTGTTGCCCCTGCTGCGGACGGGCCGGACCGACCGGGCTCGTGAACTCCACCTCGCCGGCTACCGCCGCTGCCGCCGCAACCCCTCCATGGCGGGCGAGGTCGGCCGTCACCTGGAGTTCTGCGCGCTGACCGGCAACGAGGCGCGCGGGCTGGAGCTGCTGGCCGAGAACCGGAGTCTCCTCGACGAGGTCGAGTCGCCGCTGGACCTGTGCGACTTCCTCACCGGCGTCGAGGTGCTCCTGCAGCGCGTCGAGCACCTCGGCCACGGTGAGCTGCCCGCGGCCGGATACGCGGGACGCACCTGGACGGTGGCCGGCCTGCGGGCCGAGGTGCGGGGACGCGCCGACGGCCTCGCCGCGCGCTTCGACGCCCGTAACGAGACCTCGGCGCACACCGACCGCCGCAAGGCCCGCCTCGACCGTGCCCCGCTCCTGGACACGCTGGAGCTGACCCTGCGCACCCGGAGCCTCGACGACGCCGTCGCCGAGGCACCTGCTGCCACGCACGCCGCCCGTACGGCTGTCGCAGTCCCTGAGACGGTGCCCGAACTCATCGCCCGGGCAAGGACGCTGGAGGAGCAGGGACACCCGGACGCACAGGCCTGCTGGGCACGGCTGCGCGCACTCGCCGCAGCCCGGGACTACACCCACCCCGACGATCCGGCCGTCGGCCCGCTCGTCCGGCTGCGCGCCGACCTGCTGGCCGACGAAGCGAACCGGGCCGGGGAGAAGGACGAGTACGCCGAATCCGCAGGCCTGTTCGACGAGGCCGCCGGGCTGTACGCGGACGCCGGGATGCCTGGTGAGGCAGCGGTCGCCCGGGCCTGCGCCCTGCTCTCCGCCGCGCAGATCCCCGTGGAGGGCACCGACGGGGCGGAGGCACAGGCCGCCGCGCTGACCGCCGCCCACGAGGCCGTCGTCGGTCTGCACCAGGAGACCACCTCGGACCTCGCCCCCCACCAGGAGGCCCGTCTGCTGCGGCTACGGGCGACCGCGCTCGGCCTGCGCCTCCAGACGTCGGGGCGCGACGGGCACGTCACGCCCGTCCTCACAGAGGTGGACCTGCTCCAGGAGTTCGCCGCCCGGCACGACAACCTCTCGCAGATCTCCGGCGCCCTGATGCTGCGGGCCAGCACCCACGCCATCTCGGGTGATCTCCCCGCCGCGGTCACCGAGATCGACGCTCTGCTCCACCGACTGAAGGAACACGGCCCCGCCTGGCACCTGCCCCGTACGCTCGGACTGCGCGGTCGTCTCCAGCTCGGGCTCCGTGACGCGCAAGCGGCGCACGCGAACCTGTCCGAGGGGCTGCGACTGGCAGCCGACTGGCCGGCCGACGTGATCGACACCGCTCGCCTCCACGCCGACCTGGCGGAGACGTGCATGCACCTCGGCCGCCCCGAGGAGGCTCTGCGCCACCTCACACGCTCGGCGGAGGTGGAGCTGCGCCGTGGCCGCCGCACCGACGGGTACTGCGCGTACAGCAACGCGGCGCAGCTCAGTCTTGACCTCGGCCGCATCGAGGAGTGCATCGCCCTGCTCGATTCCCTCCTGGCCGAACCGGACGCCGCCGCCGGCGAGCTGGACGACCGGCTCCTCGCTCAGCTGCGTCTGACCCGCGCTCGCGCCCTGCACTCGGGTGGCGACCTCAAGGCGGCCGTCGTGGAGTTCGTAGCCCTGGCAGCCGAGTCGGCCGGCTGGGACGACGACCCGGGGAGCCACGCCATGATCGCCGTGGAGACAGCCGTGCTCCTCGGCGAGTCCGGTGAGTTCGACCGGGCCGGCGACGCCGCGGCGCAGGCAGTCGCCGCCCACGCCCGGGCACCGCGCTACGAACACCTCAGCAACGGCCTGCGCGAACTCGCACGGCTCCAGGCCGAGCAGCAGGGCGCCGATGGCCTGGCCGGGGCACTCGGACGTCTCGCGGACGCCGGCAGGATCGCCGACGAGGCCCGTGCCGCCGAGTACGAGGCACACGGCCGCTCCCTGGACACCGCCCTGGCCTACGAACACGGGCGGGTCTACGCCTACGCCGGTGAGTACGAGAACGCCCTGGCCGCGCTGGAGAAGGCTCTCGCCCTGGTCGGCGAGCCCGCGGACGAGGACCGCGCGGGCGAGTGGGCCGAGTGCGTCCGGCTCGCGGGCGCCGTGGAGGGCATCTACCTGGAACGCCCCGCCCCCGCGCTCACCCGCCTCGATGAGGCCGTCTCACGCCTGACCACCCTCGGCCACGCCGACGAGGCTGAGCCCCTGACAGCCTTGGCGGCCAGGCTGCGCGACGAGAAGTGACATGGCGCGCGGTGCAGGACGGGGCGAGGGCCCGTCCTGCACCGCGCGGCGCTCCGCCGCGTCAGGCCCGACGGCCTGGGAGACCGTCACCGTCGGCCGGTCAGGACGGGAACGTGGCCTGTGCCTTCAGGATCCACGTCGCCACGGCACACCTTCGCTGAAGAGCCGCGCCGGGACCGGCTCCCGCGGGTTCGTGGCGGCGTGGCAGTCCTCGCCGGGCCCCGGGACCGGGGCTCTGCCCCGTCTCCCGCCGTCCCTGGCCCGGCGAGGACCGCCTCGCCGCCACACTCGTCAACCGCGGTCGCACTCCAGGGCCTTCAGGTCCACCGAGTCGGCGATCGCCTGCATTCCCTTGTCGTTCGGGTGCAGGTGGTCGCCGCCGTCGAACGTCGGCAGGATCCGCTGCGCGTCGTACGGGCTGCGCAGCACCTTGTCGTAGTCCGCGACGGCGTCGACCTCCCCGCTCGTGCGGATCCACTCGTTCACCTCGGCGCGTACGGCCTCCGCCTCGGGGTCCCACTCGGACCATCCCTTGAACGGCAGGACGGTGGCGCCCACGACGCAGAGGCCCGCCGCGTGCGACCGGTCGATGATCTCCTGGTATCCCGCCGTCACCGCGGCGGCCGTCACACCGGCGTGCGACTTGATGTCGTTCACGCCTTCGAACAGCACGACGGTCCGCACACCCGGCAGCGACAGCACGTCACGGTCGAGACGCTTGAGCGCGCTCTGCGCGGCGCCGTCGGCCAGGACCTTGTTGCCCGAGATCCCCGCGTTCGCCACGCCCTTCACCGTGCCTGCCGTGGAGGCGTGCAGCCGTCGCGCCAGATAGTCGGGCCAGCGCAGGTTCTTGTCGGTGCTCGACTGCCAGCCGTCCGTGATGGAGTCCCCGAGCGTCACCACGCCACCGGCGCCCCGGTCCGCGTCCACGGTGACCGCGTCGAGGTAGAACCACGACCCCAGCCGCTCCGCGTACGCTGCGCCGCTCTCGTCCGCAGCATGCTCGCCGCTCGTGGCGTACGACGTCTGCATGGCCATCCCGTGCCCGCTCGCCGGGCCGCCCGCGTCACGTACGTACAAGCTCACGGCCAGATCGCTCATCGCAGCGACCTTGCCGGGCAACGGATCGCTGTAGCGGATTTCGCCGGGCGCCAGGGTCACCGAATCCTCTCCGCCGAACGCGAGCTTCTTGTTACTGCCGCGGCGCAGCAGGGCGCCGCTGTCGCGCAGCCCCGCGTACGCGCTGCCGATGACGAGGGGACGGTCGCCGAAGGCGTTGGAGACCCGGACCCGCAGCCCCTTGCCGCCCACGCTGGTCCGCAGGACGAGCCGGTAGCTCCGGTCGCCGGCCGCGTCCCCCAGCCGGTCGGCGCTCGCCGCCCAGGTGACGACCGCCTTCGCGGGCGGAGGAGGCGGGACGGAAGTCCCGGACGCGCCGGCCGAGGGGACGTGGACCGGCCCCAGAAGCGTCGCCCCGAGCGCGAGGGCGCCGATCAGACCGAGGCGCGCGATGCGGCGTGCTGCCCCGTTCATGCGAAGTCCCGAAGGGTGACGGCCGTCCCGGGCCGGATGTCCACGTCGCGCGAGTGGCCGCCGGCAGTGACCTTCGTGCCGCGCCCGCCGACACTGCGGATCCTCGCCTCACGGACCTTTCCGTCGCGCCAGCTCAGATCAACGACGAACCCGCCGCGCGCGCCGATACCGGTGACCGAGCCGGACCGTGCCCACGCGTCCGGCAGCGCCGGAAGGAGCTCGATGTGCCCGGGCCGCGAACACAGCAGCATCTCGATCATCGCGGCGGGGGTGCCGAAGTTGGACTCGATCTGGAAGATCCCGCGGCCCTTCTCGACCTCGTAGATGTCGAAGAGGTTCATCGAGCTGCCGTTGCTGCCGTCGACGGAAGGCCGCAGGTTGTTCACGACCAGTGCGTACGCGTTGTCCGCGTGCTTCAGCCGCGCCCAGCACAGGGCGCGCCAGGCATTCGCCCAGCCGAAGCTCTCCATGCCACGGGCGGTGAGGAGTTCGGTGGCGCCCTTGACCAGAGCGGCGGGCGAGGCGTCGGGACGGATGCGGTCGCCGGGGAACAGTCCCACCAGCGGCGAAAGGTGGCGGTGCGTGGTCTCACCGAGGTTGTCCGGGGACATCCACTCCTGGAGCCAGCCGGTCTTCGGGCTGACCTCCGGCATGTACAGCCGGTCCTGAAGCCCCGCCACCGTCCTGGCGAACTGTGCGTCCTTGCCGAGCAGCCGGCAGGCCTCCCGGTAGTTGCTGAACAGCTGGTGGACCACTTCCTGCGCGTACGTGATGCCCTTCGCGTCCTGGGGGCCGTGCTCCGGCGACCAGTCGTTGTCGGCGACGAGGACCTCGCGCTTCTCACCGGTCCCCGCGTCAGTGACCGTCATGGCCACCAACCGGGTCTGCCAGAACTCGCAGGCACCCTTGAGCATGGGGTAGATCTTCTTCACATGCTCGAGATCCCGCGTGTACTCGTAGTGCTCCCACAGTGAGTTGCAGAGCCAGGCGTTGCCCGGCGGGTGCCACCACCAGCCGAGCCCGCCGTGGATGTTCGTGGAGTACGCCACGGTCCAGCCGGCCACCTTGCCCGACGAGTTGCGGAACCGGTTGCGCGGATCGTTGAACCGGGTCCGGGTGAGTTCGGACCAGACCGGAAGCTGTGCGAGGCAGTACTCGGTGAAGGCGTCGAAGTTGCGCGAGAGTGCCGTCCGGTCGGCCATCCAGTAGTTCATCTGGATGTTGATGTCGGTGTGGTAATCGCCCATCCAGTCGGGGTCGTTGCCGTCCAGCCACGGACCCTGGAGGGCGACAGGCAGGCCGTCCCGTGAACTGCTGACCATCAGGTAGCGTCCGAACTGAAGGTACAGCGCTTCGAGTTCGGGATCGGGAACGTCCTGCTGAGTCCGGAACTTGAGCCGCTCCCAGGTGTCGAGAGCCCGCTGCTCCGCCGTCGAGGTACCCAGCGAGATGCTCATGCCCCCGAACTGGTCACGGTGATCCGCGACATGGGTGTGCAGGAGTGAGGTGGAGGAGTTGCCCGCAGCGGTCAGCACCTTGGTCCTGGCGAGCGCGGCCGGATCGAGGTGCGGGTCGCGGAAGCCGGCGGAGGAGTCGGCGGCGTAGTTCGATCCACCGCTGATGACGACGGTCAGATCCGCGCACCGGGTGAAGTCGATGCGGGAACCGCTCGTCGAGACCGAACCGCTGCTGCTCCGCGCGGTGACAGCTGCGCCGTAACGCAGTCCGTTGGCGAACTTGGCCCCGAAGAAGAGGGTGTTCTTCCTGGCGTCCGCCGACGTCTGCTCCTCGTGTGTGCCGTCGAGCGAGATCGTGCCGGTGTAATGGCCGCCGCCGCGCTGCGAGAAGTGGACGACGATCACATCGTCGGGGTGGCTGGCGAAGACCCGGCGCTCGTAGGTGACGCCCGACCGGGTGTATCCGGAGAGGACCAGACCCTGCTCGACGTCCAGCTCACGGCGGAAGCTGTTGACCGATCCGAGATCGTGGTCCGGGATCTCGATCGTCACATGGGCCAGCTGCGTGAGACTGCCGAAATCCGCCCGCCCGTAAGGGAACTGGCCGTCGGCCTCCAGCTCGTCGTTGATCCCGCCGGTCCACATCGTGGCGTCGGAGACGAAGAGGAGTTCGTGGCCCGGGTCGTTGCCGACGAGCGCGCCGAGACGGCCGTTGCCGACGGGCAGGGCCCGTTCGAGCATCGTCGTCGCGCCCGCGGGGGCCCGGTACCACATCCGGGTCGTGGAGCCTTCGTCATGGGCGAGCATGGGGGAGGCCGCGGGTCGATCCGGCGGAGCGGTGGCCGCGAACGCGGGCAGGCCACCGAGGGTGGTGAGCGCACCGACGCCGGCGGCGAGCGAGAGAACGCGACGGCGGGTGGGATCCGGGCTCTCGCTCGGGCCGGCCTGCGAGGGTCTGTTCGGCTGCTGGTCGTACACGGAAGAACTCCATTCCTGCGAACGATGGGGTACGCGGACGGGAGGTGCGGGGACGGGAGGTGCGGTGGCGAGAAGAGGGGGCACGGACTGCGTGCCGCAGGGGTCAGGGCATGGGCCGGGGGCGCGCCGCAGACGACGCGCCCCCGGATCGTTCCTGCTCGTACGCTGCGGGGTCAGACGCGCGGCACGTCGATCCTGTCGATGTCCGGCGAGTACCCGTCACCGCTGTCGAAGGTGAGGGTGTTGCTGCCCGCCTTCAGCGTGACCGGCACGCTGATCGAGTCGACCGCCGACCAGCCGCCCGTCGCGGGGAACGCGGTGGCGACGGGAGCCTTGCCGTTGGCGGAGATGCCGACCGACCGCGGATCGCCCGAGGTGTAGGCGACCTTGACCATGTAGCGGCCCGCCTTGCCGACGACGACATCGGTGAACTGGACCTTGCCGCCGACGTAGAGGTTGCCGACCTTCTTGCCGCCCGAGCACTCGTCGCAGCCGGCGACCGACGCGGAGCCGGACAGGACGTTGGCCGGGGCCTCCGCCTCGTACGCCGTGGTCCGCAGCTCCGGTCCCTGCGGGGTCACGGTGAACAGCCGCGAGCCGTGGGCCGGTACGGCCTGTGTGATGCCGTCCTTGAACCGGCCGAGACTCTCACGGTTCCACACGTCACGTACGGAGGCCTTACCCGTGAAGCCGAGTGCCTGCCAGTCCGCGGTCACGGGTGAGGGCGAGTCGCCCTGGTTGAACAGGGCGACGGTGTAGGTGCCGTCGGGGTTCCGGGACGCCCAGACCTGCTCGTCGCCGACGGAGGTCACCGGCTTGGCGGGACGGCCCGGCTGCTGGTTGATCTGCAGAACGTCGCGGTTGGTCATCAGCGACAGGCCGTAGTCGTCCAGCTTGGTCAGGTCATCACCGCTGTACAAGGGGGACTTGGCGATTGCCCAGAGCGTCATGTAGCTCTGCCGCTCGGCCTTGGTCAGACCGCTCATCGCCGCGTTGCCGACGTTGATGGAGTCCAGGTCGTTCCAGCCACCGGGACCGGCGTACCGGGTCCACCCGGGCGTGTCACGCCAGCGGTCCTCGACCGAGTTCTCCCACGACACCAGCGTGTTGCAGTAGCACTCGACGTCCGTGTCGACGCGCCACCCGTTGGACGTGGCCTGCCAGTCCTTGGCGTGGCCGATGTCGAGCGACCACGAGATCTCGAGGTGGATGGACCGCCCGGTGCTCTTGATCGCCTTCTGCCAGGCGGCGACGTCGGCACGGTTGTCGTAGTTGTCACCGCTCTTGAACGAGCCGGGGCCCACGCCGTCGAGCTTGAGGAAGTCGTATCCCCAGTCCGCGATGAGCTGGGCCTGCGAGTCGACGTACTTCTGCGCGCACGGCTTCGAGAAGTCGATCTTGTACGAGCTGTCCCAGCCGTTGGTCGTCCGCAGGTCGCTGTAGACGATGTCCCCGGTGGTGCAGTCGTCGGTGTTCCAGATCCGCAGCTTGCCCTCGCCGTAGCCCTCCTTCTCGAGGCCGACGGGGAGGTAGATGCCCGCCTTGAGGCCCTTGCCGTGAATACGGTCGGCGACAGCCTTCATCCCGCTCGGGAAGCGCTCCGTGTCCGCTTTCTGGCGGCCGTACTCGTCGAACTCCGGAGCCCAGTCCCAGCCGCGCCACCAGCCGGCGTCGATGTTGACGTACTCGTAGCCGAACTTCTTCAGCTTGGACGCGAGGGCGTCCGTCTGCTTGTTCACATTGTCTTCGGTGAGGTAGCTGTAGCTGCCCTTGGTGTTGACACCTGGGTACTTGGTGGTCTGGAGACTCCAGCTGCTCCAGCCCATGTACGGCTTCTCGGCGACGGCCGTGCCGGTGCCGGCGTCCTTGACCGCGGACACCTGGTCCTCGGCCTGGCCTCGGCCCTGGGCCGTCGCCGGCACGGCGACCGCGAGGCCTGCTGTGACGGCGAGAACGAGCGCGGCGCGCAGGGTTCTCGTTGCGGTGCGGGTGGATGGGCGCATGGGGAAATGGCCTCCTGCTGTCCGGTGAAGAGGGGAGGTGCGGTGGGGAACGCGGCTACTTGCCCGCGCCGATCGTCAGGCCGCTGATGAACTGGCGCTGGAGCGCGAAGTACACGATCAGTGTGGGAATCGCGGTCATCAGCGCGCCGGCCGCGATGAGGTTGGGATTGGTGAAGTACTCACCCTGCAGGCTCGCGAGCGCCGAGGTGACGGGACGCTTGTCACCGGTCTCGATCAGTACGAGCGGCCAGAAGAAGTCGTTGTAGATCCAGATGGACTCCAGCGTCGCCAGAGCGGCGAACGCCGGGCGGCACAGGGGCAGCACGATCTGGAAGAACTGGCGCCAGACAGGGGCGCCGTCCACCAGAGCGGCCTCGGTGATCTCCTTGGGGATCGTCTTCATGTAATTGCTCAGCACGAAGGTGCAGAAGCCGCACTGATAGGCGATGTGGATGGCGATGATGCCCCAGTAGGAGTTGTAGAGCAGGTACGAGTCGCTCAGGAAGCCCGGCAGGTTCCACTGGAGGTACAGCCGGTACAGCGGGGTGATGAGCACCTGGGCGGGGAGTAGATTGCCCGCGGTGAACAGCATCAGCAGCGCGATGTTCCAGCGGAAGTCGAAGCGTGAGACGTAGAAGGCGACCGCGGCGGAGAAGAACAGCGTGCCGAGTACGGCGGGCACGGTGACCAGCACCGAGTTCCAGAAGAAGTGCACGAGGCCCGACTGCGCCCAGGCGTCGGTGAAGTTCTGCAGGCTGAGACTGCTGGGCCAGGAGAGGTAACCGTTCGCGGCGGTGTCCTCGTACGGCCTGAGCGAGGTGTACATCGCCCACAGCAGCGGCACCAGCCAGAGCAGGGAGATGCCGGCGAGGAAGAGATGCCGGCCGGTCTGACGGCGGGGGCGTGACCGCTTCGCGTCGGGTGTGCCGTGCGGTGCCCGTGGCGGGGCGGCCGGAGGTGTGGCGGTCGCGGTCACTCCTCCTCCTTGTCCTTGCGGAAGTTCTGTACGAGGAAGGTGCAGATGGCGGTCAGCGAGACCAGCAGCATGATCACCGCGATTGCCGAGCCGTAGCCGATGTGGCTGGTCTCGCCGACGATGTTGTCGGTGATCAGCAGGGAGAGGAGCTCCATACCTGGCTTGCTGCCGATCCCGCCGCCCAGGACGTACACGATGTCGAAGGCGCGCAGCGACTCCATGGCCGTGACGACGAGGATGACGATGTTGACCGGCTTCAGCGCGGGGAAGACCACGCGCAGGAACGTCTGGCGGCCATTGGCGCCGTCGAGCGCCGCGGCCTCCTTGAGCGCGGGGTCGAAACCCTTCAGCCCGGCCAGGTAGAGGATCATGATGTAGCCGGTGTGACGCCACGCGGACGCGACGAGCACCGCCCACAGGTTGAGGTCGGGGTCGGACAGCCAGTCGATGTGGGTGCCGGGAGAGACCGCACCGATGATGCCGTTCAGCAGCCCGTTGTCCGGGTTGTAGATGATCTCCCAGATGAGACCGACCACCGCGAGGGACAGCACCATGGGCAGGAAGATCGCGGTCTGGTAGATCCGGGTGAAGCGGATCTTCCGGTCGAGCTGGTACGCGAGGAATATGCCGAACGGTGTGGGCAGCAGCGCGGTGAACAGCAGCCAGATGACGTTGTGCTGGACGGCCGGCCAGAACGGCGGGTAGTTGGTGAAGATCTCGCGGTAGTTCTCCCAGCCGATCCAGTCGACGTCGGACAGCGAGATGCCGTCCCAACTGGTGAAGGAGAGCGCGAAGGAGGCGAGCGCGGGCAGCCAGACGAAAACCAGCAGGGCCAGCAGCGGCACACCGACGATGACGCCGAGGAACAGCCTGTCGCGCAGGCTCAGCCTGCGCGGCCTGCCCGGTCGGGCCGGCACCTGGTGAGCGGCCGGCGTGGCCGGCTCCTTCGGTGCTTCGAGTGTGGAAGACATAGGGGTGGGCGTCCCTCGGGCGGGGGTCGACGGGGTGGCGACTCGGGAATCGGGAGCGGATCAGGCGGAGAAGAAGCGAGCGCGCTGGGACTCGATCTTCTTCAGAGTCGCCGCCCCGTCGTCGGGGTGGCTGAGCCACTGCGTCAGGCCGGGAAGCACGACGGTGGAGATGAACCCGGGGTCGCTGTCCCGGTCGCTGAACTGCGTGATGTGCTTGGCCGCGCCGATCAGTTCGGCCGACTTCTTCTGCAGCGCGTTGTACTTGCTGGTGTCGGCCTTGCTGTGCACAGCGACGTTGCTCGGGTCGACGCTCATGTAGATGTTCTCCGCCTCGGGGCTGCCGAGGAATTCGAGGAACTTCCGTGCGCCTTCGGCGTTCTTCGGCTTGCGGCTGAGCATGAAACCGTCGGTGGGAGCCTCGACGCTGTCCATCCCGTGCGCCGGGTCGATCTCGGGGAACGGGAAGAAGTCGATGTCGTCGCGCAGCGCCGGATCGGTGACCTGCTGGCCCAGGAAGAGACCGATGACGGCCATGCCGGACTTCTTCTCGAGGAGCGACTGCGCCGCGTCCTGCCACGAGCGCCCGCCGGCACCCGACTGGTAGTACGGAGCGATCTCACGCCACAGGTCCAGCACCCTGCTCATGCGCTTGTCGCTCCACGCGACGCCGCCGTGCATCAGGTCCATGTGGAAGTCGTAGCCGTTGGCACGCAGGTTCAGGTAGTCGAAGGCGCCGAGGATGGACCAGCTGTCGCCGCCGCCGTAGCCCGACGCGATGGGCGAGAGCCCGTCCTTCTTCATCTTCTTGGCCAGCGCGACGAACTGCGACCAGGTGGCCGGCGCCGTGTAGCCGCGCTCCTTGAAGACGCTCTTGCGGTAGAAGACGGCCCACGGGTAGTTGTACAGCGGAACGAAGTAGTACTTGCCGTCGGTGCCCTTGGAGAGCTGCTTGGCCGCCTCGCTGTATCCGGAGCCGATGGTCTCCCACACGTCGTCGACCGGGGCGGCGAGCTTCTTCTCCGCGAAGTACTGCATGCGGTAGCCGGCGAACCAGGTGAAGGTGTCGTCCGGAGTGCCCTGCAGGTAGCTGGAGATGCTCTTCTGGAAGGTGTCATGGTCGACCGTGTTGGTCTTGACCCTCAGGTCCGTCTGACCGGTGAAGGCCTTGGTGACGGCTGCGTATGCCTTCTTCGGGGTGGCGTCGGCGCCGTTGGACCCGAAGGACACGGTCTTCGGGTCGCCTGCGGGAGGACCGCCGCAGGCCGCCAGGGCGGGCCCCGCGAGTGCGGTGGCTCCCACTCCCATCAGCCCGTTGACGACACTGCGTCGTCTCGGACCACCGGCGGCGGGTATGCGGCTCTGCTGCGTCATCGCTTCTCCTGGATGGTGTCTGACCCTGTGAAGGTCTGGATCGCGGTGGCCGCGGCCCCGCGCGCCCACTCCTCGAACGGCAGCGGACGTGTGACCACGTCGCACTGATCTGCGGTACTGAAAGCGGTCGCGGAGAACGCTTCCTTGATGTGGGCGGCGAACAGGTCGTACGCCGCGAGTCCTTCGCCCGAGATGATCACTCGCTCGGGGCCGAGCAGGTTGACCACCGTGCCGATCGCCCGGCCGATCGCCGCGCCGGCGGCCGCGTACGCCTCGCAGGCCTCCGGATCCCCGCTGTGCGCGAGTTCGAGTGCCTGCGCGGGGCCTGCCAGCGGCCGGCCCGTGTCTCGCCGTATGCGGCGCACGATGGCCGAATCCGAGGCGATCGCCTCTACGCAGCCGCGATTGCCGCAGTGGCAGAGCGGGCCGCGCGGGTCGATGGGCAGGTGCCCGATCTCCCCGGCGATGCCGTGTGCCCCGGCGACCACCCGCCCGTTGACCACCAGACCGCAGCCGATGCCGGCGCCGACGGTGACCAGGGCGAAGTCGGACAGTCCCACTCCGGCGCCGAACCACTGCTCGGCGACCGTCAGTGCCCGTACGTCGTTGTCGACGGTGGTGGGCAGTCCGGTGGCCGCCGCCGTGAGATCGGCGAGGGCGATGTCACGCCAGTCGAGGAACGGCGAGTAGCGGACGACTCCGGCTGCCCGGTCCACGTCCCCTGACACGGCGACCGCGAGCCCCTGGACCGACACGCCGAACCCCTCGGCCTCCACCCTCAGCTCCGCCGTCAGTTCTGTGATCACGGCGATGACCGACTCCGGCTCACGACCGGTGAGCGGCACATGGCGCGCCAGCCGTATACGGCAGCACAGGTCCGCCAGGACCGCGATCACCTCGTCCGCCGTCACTTTCACACCGATGAAGAGTGCTCTGCCGCCGTCCACGCGTACCGGGTTGGCCGGCCGGCCGACGGCGGGCGGGGTGCTGTCGTCGACGGCCTCGACGAAGTAGCCGGCAGCCATGAGCGGCCGTACGGCCTTGGTGACCGCGGCCGACGAGAGGCCGGTCCGCCGGGCGAGCTCCACACGGGAGAGCGGACCCTGCGAGAGCACGGTGGTGAAGATCAGGGCTGCGGCGGGAGTGGCCGCCGGAAACGCCTCCACCTGGTCGGTCGTTGACATGGCCGGAAACGTAGGTGACTTAATTTCCTCTGTCAATAAAAAAAGCAGGAGTCCTGCGAAACAGGAGTTGATCACCCCTGTGTCGAGCGAAAGTCCCCTGTGAGCAGGCACTTGACAACGGATCGAAGGGCGGATTGGCTACCTGCCGTCACAGTGCTACCCCCGAACGTGAGGACGTCCATGCCCCAGATCTCCTACGCCCCGGACGTCCGCCTGTGGTTGCTCGACACCCCGAACACCTCGTACGCGGTGCGGATCGACAGCACCGGAGCACCCTGCCACGTGGCCTGGGGCGGCAGGCTGACGCTGGACGAGGCGCGGGAGATCGCGGCCCGGCCGCAGGCGCTCGACCACGAGGCCAGCAGTTTCGAGGGCCGCCCGCCGGTCGGCGAGGAGCTGCCCGTCGCCGGCGGTGCCCGCTACGGGGTGCCCTCGCTCCAGGTGCGGTTCGCCGACGGCACGCGCGCTGTCGAGTGGATGCCCGTCCGCCATGACATCCGTGAAACACCCAGTGGCTCAGTGGAGTTGGACCTCGTCTTCCGTGACCGCCACTACCGGCTCGGCATCGTGCTGCACTACCGCGTGCATCAGGACAGCGATGTGATCGAACGCTGGACGTCCCTGCTCAACACCGGCACCGACGACATCGTCCTGCTGCGGGCAGACTCGGCAGCCTGGACCCTGCCGCCGCGCACCGACCACCGGCTCAGCCACGTCACAGGTCAGTGGGCCGCTGAAACCCAACTCCGGCGTGAGAAGCTGCCGTTCGGGGAGACCGTGCTGACGAGCAGGCGCGGGATCTCCAGTCACCACGCGAACCCGTGGGTCATGCTGGACGACGGCGACGCGAGCGAGGAGTACGGCCAGGTGTGGAGCGCCGCCCTCGCATGGAGCGGCAGCTGGCGCATCACCGCCCAGCGCACCTCCGACGGCCGGGCAGGCTTCACCGGCGGTGCTGGGCACGACTCGACGGCCCTGCGCCTTGAGCCCGGCGAGACACACACCACGCCGCGCTTCGCCGGGCTCCGCACCGAAGGCGGCTTCGGTGCCGCGAGCCGTGCCTGGCACGCCTACACCCGTGCACACGTCCTGCCGCACCCGGACGAGACACGTCCCGTCCTCTACAACTCCTGGGAAGCCACTGGCTTCGACATCGACGAGAAGCGTCAAATGGCCCTGGCGGCGCGAGCGGCCGAGCTGGGGGCCGAGCTGTATGTCATGGACGACGGCTGGTTCGGCGCCCGGCGCAGCGACCGGGCCGGCCTCGGCGACTGGACCCCGTCGCCCGACCGGTTTCCTCAGGGCCTCGGTCCTCTGGTCGACGAGGTGCACCGCCTCGGCATGCTCTTCGGCCTCTGGGTCGAACCCGAGATGGTCAATGCCGACAGCGACCTCTACCGCGCCCACCCGGACTGGGTCCTGCACTTCCCGCACCGCACGCGCACCGAGCTGCGCAACCAGCTCGTGCTCAACTTCGCCCGGGACGACGTCGCCGACTGGGCGTACACGTGGCTCACGGCGCTGGTCGCCGACAACGGCATCGACTTCCTCAAGTGGGACATGAACCGGCCGTTCAGCGAGGCGGGCCCGTCCGGTCCCGACGGTGACGACCGCCTGTGGGGCGCGTACGTCCACAACCTGTACGGCGTCATCGACCGGTTGCGCGCCGACCATCCCCGGCTTCGCATCGAGGCGTGCAGCGGCGGCGGCGGCCGAGTGGACCTGGGGATCCTCTCCCGCACCGACCAGGTGTGGCCCTCGGACAACACCGACGCGGCCGACCGCATCGCGATCCAGCACGGCTACAGCCAGCTCTACCCCGCTTCGACGATGGCCGCGTGGGTCACCGACGTACCCAACGAACTCACCGCGCGCACGGTGCCGTTGGCGTTCCGCTTCCATGTTGCGACGGCCGGGCTCCTGGCCGTCGGCGGGGACCTCACCCGATGGTCGGACGAGGAGATCGCCGAAGGAGCCGGATTCGTCGCGGCGTACAAGCAGGTCCGTCATCTGGTGCAGCACGGCGTCCAGCACAGGCTGCGGGCTCCCGTGGACGACGGGCCCGCGGTCGTGCAGTACACCTCCTCCGACCGGGCGGAGGCCCTGGTGCTCGCATGGCAGAGGGCGCCGCGCCGGGGGCGGCCAGAGTTCCCCGTCCATCTCGCCGGTCTCGACGCGTCGGCGGTCTACCGGGACATGGCGACCGGTGTGTCGCACCACGCGACCGTCCTGATGGAGCACGGGCTGCCGCTGGAGCTGCCGGCGGGGGACTGGGCGAGCACAGCGATCCACCTGCTGCGCGTGTCCCCCTGACGCCCGTCGGCCCAGCGGCGCTCTTCCGCCTCGGGAGCGACACCGACACCGCACGCCGCGGCGTCGTCGGTGTCGCTCGTGCCGTGCCGCGGTCGCGGTCACCCCGGGGTCAGCCGCACTGCAGCATGCCGACCTTCTGCTTCGAGGCGAGAATCCGGTGGACGCTCTTGTCCACCTTGGCGCGGAAGGTCGCGTCGGCGGCCATCCGGGTCTGCACGGCCTTGGCCATGGCCGGGACCAGGTTGGGCTCCACGGTAAGGACCTGGTCGCCGCCGGCGGACAGGAACTTCACGGCGCGGTCAGCCGGCGGTACGGACTTGACCGCCACCGCGTTGCCGAGGTCGTCCGAGATCACGACTCCCGTGAAGCCGAGCGACTTGCGCAGCATCTCCTGAATCACCGTGGGGGAGAACACCGCCCTGTGCTTCGGGTCGATCTTGCTGTAGGTGGCCAGCGAGACCATGACGAACGGCGCGTGCGCCTTGATCCCTGTACGGAACGGCGTGATGCTCGCGCTGCTCCTGGTGGTCACCGAGTCCACCACGTTCGCCGTGGTGTCGGTGTTGCCGCGGACGTACCCCAGTCCCGGAAAGTGCTTGAGCGTGGCCAGCACATCGGCCTGGGCGAAGCCCTCGGCGAAGGCGGTGCTGTGGGGCGCGACGGTCGCGGCGGTATGACCGTACTCGCGGTCGTACCGGCCGATCGGAGCGTTGTTCCTGCCCAGGCTGGACGGCACCACATCGGCGACGGGCGCGAGGTTCAGGTTCACGCCGGCGGCCTTGAGCTGCTTCGCCCACGCGGCTGCCGAACTACGGAGTTTCGATGTGGACCAGGTTCCCT
The DNA here is from genome assembly GCF_042803195.1 of Streptomyces sp. NPDC057428. Taxonomy (NCBI): domain Bacteria; kingdom Bacillati; phylum Actinomycetota; class Actinomycetes; order Kitasatosporales; family Streptomycetaceae; genus Streptomyces; species Streptomyces sp. NPDC057428. Next base: position 4,937 of record NZ_JBHVCT010000076.1, on the reverse strand, counting down.
GCGTGAGTCCGCTCGGTATGGTCGAGAACCCGGGGCCGGACAGCACCTGGACCTGACCGCCCTCCTGGTCGGTGGAGACCAGCAGGCCCACCCGATGCCCGCCCACGGTGTCAGCCTTCGCCTGGAGACTGTCGGCCAAAGACTTGGTCGCCTTCGTGCCGGACTTGCTCCGTCCGGCCAGGAACACCGACCCCACGTGGTACTTGCGCAGCACCTCGATCCGCTTCTGGTCCGGCTTCGAGGCATTGACGCCCCCCATGAAGAGCTGGCCGACGCGTTGCGGGCCGGTCATTCCGGCGAAGACCGTGTCGACGCAGGACGCGGCCTGAGTCGTCCTGCGCGCCGACACGGGATCCGTCGACACGGCTTGCGAGGTTTGAGAGACGCCGAGGCCCGCTGCCACCAGCGAGAACGTCAGCAGCGGGACAGGCCACACGGCCTGCCGCACCTTCGAGCCACGAGACAGCGTCGGACGCAAAGTCATACGGAACCCCTTCCGGTACCGACCCCGGGCCGGGCACTCCTTGCTCGGCCGTCGATGGCGGTCACCTGACCATTTAACCCGCATCGATCAGGTGCCGCTCGCCCCGCACAGGCGCGGGAGGCACGTATGCCATCCGTCCCCGCACGCAGTGCGGCCGACGGCAGTGCAGGCGCCAGGAGGTCCCGACGGCGAAGATATCCGGCCGACCTTGTCCGGAATCTTCCGCATGGTGGAATCAGCAGACCGCGGACCCCGTCGGGTCGACGGCTTCTGTGTCCGACGGCGCGCCTCGCAGGCCTCACGTAGGCCTCCCGGACGTGCGATCCCCAGTACTCCTGGCGGCGGGGTCCTGGTGGTGGTGTCGGGTGGGGTCCTGGTTCAACCGTCTGCACGGCCCGGCCGCCTGGTGAAGCGCCGCAGTCCTCTTCGTGTGGGCTTGAGCGGCTTGTCCTCAGGGGCAAGTACGCCCTGAGGTGTGGCCAGGGCCGGCGTGGAAGCGGGAGCCGGTGCTTCCACATGCCGGCCGGCCTGTTCGATCCGGCTCCGCACAGCCTCGGCCATGGCGTGGTGCGACGGCTCTCGCAGCAGGCCTTCTGCGGACAACCGCTCCCACATGTGGAGCAGTTCCTTGCCCCGGGTTGCTATCTGGCCCTCGTCCCCCAGGCATTGCCACGCCGCGGTGGCGCGGGCTACCTCGGGCACGGCCCTGTTCAGATCGGTGGTGCAGCGGATGCGCGCGACCGTCAGCGCGAGAACGGTGGAGATCAAGTAGTCGCCCCGGAGATAGGCGAGGTACGCCTCGATCGCCCTGGCCTCCAGCGACAATTCGTCTTCCGCACCCCGGCGGAGCGTCAGGTGCTCCCGCAGTGCGCCGGCGAGGACGAACGCGGCGTGCAGCTCCTCGCGCTGCGCGTGCTGGATGATCCTCTCGACGCGGGCGAGCGGAGGAAACGTCTCCTCCTCCGCGACGGTTCGCTCACGCCCGGGTGGCAGGTCCTCATCCTCGGCGATGGTTCGGCTCGAGCCGTCGGGGTACACCCGGATTCGCGCGATCTGCCGCACACTGCGGTCGATGACGGTCGCCGCCACCGGAGCTCCCAGGGTGCGGGCGAACATGGCGACGGCATCAAGGATCGCCTCGTTGGGCGGGCGCATGCCGCCCATCTTCAGCAGATGGCCATTGACCACGGTCGACCCGTCCTCGGCGACGTACGCGTCGAGACGGATCAGCGGGGGCGCGCCGAGTACGGGCAAGTTCCCCTTGTCATGGGGTGTCAGCGAGTGAGACATCCGCTCAGACTCCGGGTCGGGCTACGCCGGGGATGGACATGGAAGTAGCTGGCGCGTCGGGTGCATGTGCCGGCCGTGGAACGCGTGAGGCGATCTCTACGCCTCCGTTGGACATGCATAACTTTGTCGCGTCAGTCTAATCGATGATCAGGTCTCCGACGGCGCGTGCGACGAGATGAGCCGGGCCGACCCCTGGCGCTGCTGCTGCGAGCAGGTGCGGGCAACCGAGACTGCGTGGTGAACGATGCCCGCGAGCCTTGTGGCGTACTCGGTGAGGTCAGCCCCGATGCCGTCCCGACACTGACGACATGCCAGGTAAGTGCGCAGGTCACGCCGGTGTGATTCAGGAGAGTCGTCGGTGTTGGTGAGCGATGTGAGACATGCGTTCCCCCGTCGGTGGGTGGCGACGGGGGAACTGTGTGCTGCGGCGGTCTTCGTGACCGTATCGACCAAGGGGCCGGCTTGGCTCTATGCACCGAACTGGCTGTGGGCCCAGGTCAGTAGCTCGGGGTCGGCGAGGCTCGCGACCCAGAGGTCGGCCTTCTCCGCGTCCGGCCCCGGCGGGCGCTGCCCGATGCCGATGACCCGCAGGCCGGCCCGGCGGGCCGACTCCATCCCGGTCAGCGAGTCTTCCACGGCCAGGGCCTCCTCGGGTGGTACGCCGCAGAGGCCGGCGGCCACTTCGTAGACGTCCGGTTCCGGCTTGGGCCGTACCTGTTCGCCTGCGACTACGACGTGGTCGAAGCAGTTGAGGAGCCCGGCCCGGCGCAGGCACGTTTCCACCATTGTCCGGGGGCAGTTACTCGCTACGGCGAGAGGGCGGTGAGCGGCAGCCAGCCGGACCAGTGCGGCGGCGCCCGGCATGGTGACGGGATCCTGGTCCACCAGCCTGGTGAAGGTGCCGAGAAGGGTGTCGGCCATGTCCTCCCCAAGATCTGGTTTTCCGGTCTCCTGGGCCATGAGCGCACCGCATTCGGTGTAGTGCACGCCCTTGGCCCGGTCGGCGAACCCTGCGGGTGGCTTGAGGCCGAAGATCCGAAACGTGATGTTCCGGGCCTCCTGCCAGTGTCGTTCCGTGTCCATCAGGGTCCCGTCGCAGTCGAAGACGACGGCGGAGGGGGACCAGGAGAGGATCCGATGAGCTGTCACGTAGTTGCCGTTCTCAGAGGTTGCGCCGACCGGTTCGGTGACGGGCCCGCGCACACGGGGGCTGGGATAGCCGATGCATAGGCGGAATAGGCGGAAACGCCGGCGTCGACGCAGGCCGGCACGTCGGCCCATCCAAAACATCGTGACCGTTACGTTAATTTGGCACTTCATTTTCCGCAATCACCAATTCGAGTGCATGGGGAATCTCTGAGCGCCGCCCGATGTCTTCCCGGGCGTGCACTCGGAGGAGCGGATCTGAGGGGCGCAGTGCGCTCAAAGTGCCTGGTGAGGTGGGGTTTTCTTCGCTTCGGATCGGAGCTGGGTCCGGCCCCGTCTCCTCCGAAACGATTCTTCAAAGGGGTGCGGAGATGCTCACACGCGCACGCGAAAGATGAATAATAGGATCTTCGCGCGATGCGACTGCACCCTTTGGGGCGTGGCCTTTCCTGTCGCATCATTGGCACATCTGATCGAAAGGGGAACAAGTGCAGGACAGGGCGCGTGCGACCCGCAGGGCTTTGCTGGAATCCGCGGCACACCTATTTGTCGAACGGGGATACGTGGGAACGAGCATCAATGACATAAGTGACCACTCGGGAAAGACCAGTGGAGCGATCTACTTCCACTACTCCAGTAAAGAGAAGCTCGCCCTGGCCGTGATCCGCGAACAGTTCGCCACCTGGCCGCAGCTCGTCGCCGCCTATACCGCGCCTGGTGTTCCGCCCCTGGAAAAACTGATTGCCCTCAGCTTCGGTGTGGGGCGGTCCCTCAGCGAAGATGTCGTTGCGAGGGCCGGTGCACGGCTGTGGGCGGAACGCCATGGCATTGAGGCCCCTGTGCCCACACCGTTCGGCGCCTGGGTGCTGGCGGCCACCCGGCTCCTGGCTCAGGCCCGCGCGAGAGGCGAACTCGCGGCAGACGTCGAGCCGTCCGCTGCGGCCGTGACGCTCGTTTGCGCGTTCTACGGACACTGCGCCCTGGCCGACGAGGTGCCAGGCAGGTGGGGGGAGCGGCTGGACCGGTGGTGGCAGCTGGTACTCAGATCCCTTCAACCGGACCCCGACCCAGGTCCACTCATCGACCGGGCGAAGACACGGATTCCCAAGCAACCGGTAGGCCCGTCGAAGCGGTATCCGGGATAGGCCCCCGAGTTCCGATCGCTGAGACTGCTAAGGGCTGACCCCTCTCCCTGGCGGATCGGTGTGCGACGTCAGATACGGTGCATCGCACGGCTCAGGGCGCTTGCATACTGGATGTATCCGGGTGTTCCGGCAACGCGGCGAGGTGCCGTTGCTTTCCTAGCGCGCCCGCCAGGGATTGCGGGCCAGCCTTTGGACGAGCGAGGCCAGGCGCGGTCCGGACTGGCAGCGGACGGCGAGCCTGTTGCAGAGGTTCGCGATCGCGCGGAACTGCTTGTGGTGTTGAAGCGTCGCACGAACACGTTGCGGGCCTTGTGGTGGCGTCGCGAACTTGAACACGTTGCAGCAACTGGGCCCACGTGTTGTCGGTTTCCCACCGGGCGAAGCGCTCGTAAGATCAACGACGGGACTCGGCAGCAAGGGCGCGGTCCATGACTTCAGGGGAGGTAGGGCCAGCCGTCCACTTCCAGGTTCTGCACCGCCGGCCAGGTGGTCAGAGCAGGTGCCGCGGCGCCGAGCAGGCGTCTGACTGTCTCCGGCTCGTAGAGGTTGAACCAGGTGCGGTCCGGGAGGCGTACGACCGTGCCCGCCTCGAAGTGCGAGTTCGAAACGATTCTGTCCGGGCCCGGGGCAAAGGCCAAGGCCAAACGGCGTCGGACGCCGTTCGCTGACACCTCCGGGAAGAGAGAAAGCGTCAGCAGGCAGCCGGCGTAGTCCGGCCTCATCCGCTGCCGTACAGTCCAACACCAGACACCGTCATAGACCACGAGGCGGCGGACACGGAAGATTTCAAGTCCAGTGAGACGGTCGTGATGCTATGAGGTTTGTGGTGCGGGTTCGCGGCGCTTGGCCGGGTCGTTGATCCACGCCTGCTG